>JAUWOG010000561.1 GCA_030612305.1 Armatimonadota bacterium
GCGGCCGGATCGCACCAGGGCTGGAGGACAAGCGCCGCCGAAGTGACATCCGGCCGCGGCATGAAGGCAGCCGGCCCCAGCGTCTGCAGCTTCTCGATGCGCTCCAGGTAGTACGCCGCGCAAACCGACAAGATGCCATACTGCTCATCCCCGGCTCGCGCCATCAGCCGCTCGGCCACCTCAGCCTGCACGGTCACCACGATGACGTCACAGCGATGACCGATCTCCATCAGGGATCGCAGCAGGAGGCCGGTGAGATGATAGGGCAGATTCCCCACCACTGCCAGGCGACGGTCCGGCGCAAACTCCCCCAGAGCCTCCTTGGTGATGTCCGCGTGTTTCACAGTAGCATTGGCAAAGGGGCTCAGCAGCAAGTCGAGCGCGGGCACGAGATGCCCGTCAGTCTCGAAGGCAATCAGGTCCCGCTTCAGCCTCGCCAGCGGCACGGTGAGCGCGCCCAGCCCGGCCCCGATCTCGACAATCAGCGCCTCGCGGCCGCTGCGTTCATCCACCGCCCGCGCCATCACCTCAGCGGCGGGCTCGTTGATGAGGAAGTTCTGGCTCAGCGACCGGCGCGGTCGCAGACCATACAGCTTCAACAGCAGGCGCGTCCGCGCGGCCCGCGACATCCCCAGCAGTTCCTCCACATCGGCCTTGACCTTGTCCGCCTCCGGCTTCTCCTCGCTCATTGCGCCTTCATATCCCCTGCATCTGCAGGACCTGTGGCAGGCTCTTCCACACCAGCGATGCACCCGCTACCAGCAGCAACAGATAGACGACCTTGCGGAACAGCGCCTCCGGTATCCGGTGATGGAAATGGTCCCCGACGAAGACCGCCAGGATAATGAACGGAATCGTGATACCTGCCAGCGGCCAGACGTGTGGAGCGATACGTCCGTGCAGCAGCCAGCCGGTGACCATGATGATATTCAGCGTCAGCCACACCAGCGCCAGCGTCACCCGGAACAAGCCCTTGGTCCTGAGCGCTTTCGTCGCATATATGACCAGGAGCGGCCCGCCGGTGGTGAACATCCCGTGGATGATGCCGCCGGTGACGAGTGCCAGCCGCAGCAGAAACCGCATTACCGGACCTTGCGGCATCTCGACGTCGGTGTCCGGCTTCCACATACGCGCGATGTTGACCGCTGCGACAGCCAGAATAAAGCCGCCCAGGACCAGCCGCAGCATGGCCTCCGGGGCGTAGCCCGCCAGCCAGAAGCCCAGCGGCAGTCCCAGCGCCGCCCAGCAGACAATGATCGCGTACTCCTTCCAGACCAGGTCCTTGTGACCCACCCAGACGATGCCGATGCAGCAGACGATGTTGCCCAGCGCCAGCACCGGCACCAGCGTCTCAGTGACATGCAGGCCGGGCGTGAGAATCGCGAGAGCCGGAAGCGCCAGCACGGTACCGCCAAAGCCCATGATGCTCTCCAGCCACCGGCCCATGAATATTACCACAACCAGTATCACGATCACCTGAAGCTCGGGCAAATCAGATTTCCTTTCAGTCCCTGGAGATACCAAAATGCCTGCCCGCACTGCGGGAGGCAGATTCTCATCACGTGTCGGCTCATTCTAACACACGCGCCCGCCGGGACAACAGCCGCCAGCCCTCAAGCCAGCCATTCGCCCGTCGGCAGCGGCCGGTGGCTGAAGCACAGACCCAGCACGCGGGCGTACGTGACTACCTTCGGCAAGACCGCCGCACCTCTTCCCAGCAGACACGCAAACGGCACGGCCAGTGCGCTCAGCAGCAGCCTCGGCACGACGCCGCCGATAGTCACGAGGCGCTGCGCCACGAATGCCACCGGGCCGCGCTGCCGTTTCACAAACAGGAACACCGAGCGGTGCGCCTCCAGTGTTGCCGCCAGACGCATCTTCTCCGCGCTGGCCCCGCCGATGTGCGGAATCCCCAGATCCCCGTAGTAGTACACCACGCCGCCTGCCTGCTTCACTTCCGCGCACAGGTCGGCGTCCTCGGCGTAGAAGAGGTACTCCTCGCACCAACCCCCGACATGCTCGAAGTACTCGCGGCAGATCATCAGACACGCGCCGGCGACATACTCGACCGGCTGGGTCTGGCGGTGGTTGAGGTAGGTCAGCCGGGGCCGCCCGAATGGTCTGACGCCGGACAGCAGCCGGTCCAGAAATGAGTACTCCAGAAAGCTGTTCAGCGGCCCCGGGAAGGTCCGCGCCGTGTACTGCAGCTCACCGCCAGGCGACTGCATCCGTGGCCCGACCACCGCCGCGTCCGTCCTCTCGTCGAGGAAATCGCACAGCGAACTCAGCACACCGGCCGGGACAACGGTATCCGCATTGAGGAAGAGCAGGTGACGCCCCTTTGCCAGTTGCGCGCCCCGGTTGTTGGCGGCTGCGAAGCCCAGATTCCGGCCCAGCGGCAGCAGCGTTGCCTGCGCATAGTCCCGCGCCACCAGCGCCACGCTGTCATCGCTCGAACCGCTGTCAACGACGATGATCTGCCACTGCTCATGGGCACCATCGGCGTACAGCGACTCCAGGCAATCTGCGAGGAGCCGCTGTGTGTTGTAGTTGAGCACGATAACCGACAGCCGCACATCAGACATGCGTTTGCCCGCCGATACGCGGTCTCTGACGCTTCGATGAATCGGCTTCCAGATACATTGTCGCAGCCGGGTGCGTCCGTAGCGCAGTCGCCGCAACCTGCTCGGTTATCGGCCCCTCCAGCGCCGCCTTCACCGCCTCCGCTTTCGGCTCCGCAGGCACCACGCAGAAGACCTGCCGCGACCCGCAGATCGCCGGAATCGTCATCGTGATGGCGTTGCGCGGAACGTCTTCGAGG
>JAUWOG010000625.1 GCA_030612305.1 Armatimonadota bacterium
TCAAGGCCCTTGAGGCCGGCAAGCATGTGTTCGTTGAGAAGCCGATGGCCAACAGCATCGAGGACCTCAAGCTGATGTTGCAGGCGGCGAGCGCGGCTCCGCATCTCAAGACCATGGTCGGGCAGGTGCTGCGTTTCAACCCCCATTTCGCCATGCTCAAGAAGCTGGTCGCGGACGGCCATCTCGGCGAGATATTCTACATGGAGGCCGACTACATCCACGACCTCCGCTACCAGCAGTACATGGAGCAATGGAAGCTGGATCAGGAGATCCCCATCGTCGGCGGGGGCGTGCACGAACTCGACCTCCTGCGCTGGTATTGCGGTGACATCGTATCCGTGAAGGCCGACCAGAATCACATCGCCTATCAGGAGATGGAAGCGCCCACCACGCAGGTGGCGCTCTTCACCTTCGCAAATGGAGCCATCGGTAAGGTCACCGCGCTCTACGGTTCCATCGGCGCGAGGCCGCTGCTTGCCAACATGACCATCTACGGGACGAAGGGCACCGTGCGGCGCGACGGACTGGCACTCGACGGGATGGAGCAACTCCTCGAGCTTCCGTATGACTACGAGGGCCATCCGTATTCCCCGCAGATCGAGCATTTCGCCGACTGCATCCTCAACGACAAGGACGTGCTGGTGCCTGCGGAGGAGGGGGCGAAGAGCGCACAGGCTTGCCTCCTCGCCTATGAGGCTGCGACTACCGGCGAGACGCTAGAAGTGGAACCGCTGCTGTGAGAGGTCGGCCTGCCGCGACACCTGCCCGCGCAAAGGAGCATCCGATGGCACTGACCAGACAAGACATCGTCAAGGGACTGAACGAACTCGGCCTGCCCGAAGGCTGTGCGGTCATGGTGCACTCCGCGCTTTCGTCCTTCGGTGAAGTCGCAGGCGGCGCGGAGACGGTCATCGCGGCGCTGCTCGAGGCGATAGGCCCCGAAGGCACGCTGCTGATGCCGGCCATGTCAGGCGAAAGACCCTTCCGCGTTGAGGCATCGCCATCGGGAACCGGACTGATAACGGAGGTATTCCGCAGCCATCCGGGCGCGACACGCAGCCTGCATCCAACCCACTCGGTGACCGGCCTCGGGCCGCTGACAGAGACGCTCATCGAGGGGCATATTGACCAGCCCACGGCCATCGGCACCGAATCGCCCTGGGGCCGCCTGGCCCGGCGCGACGATGGCTACATCCTCTTCCTGGGCGTTGACCAGGACCGCAACACCCTCCTCCACACGGCGGAGGAAATCGTCGGCAGCGCGTATCTCAACACCATAACCCGCGAGTACATGGACGCCGATGGCCGCCGGCAGACGAAGGTCCTCGAACAATACCCCGGCCCGCACCGCGACTTCATCGGCCTCGACTCACTCTTCGAGCAGGCGGGCATCATGAAGATCTCCAAGATCGGAAATGCGGTCTGCCGCCTCATGCAGGCGAAGCAGATGCTCGAGCTGACCGTGGCTGCGCTGCAAGCCGATCCGGCGGCCGTCCTTTGCGACAATCCGCATTGCCGCGACTGCGTCCGGCAGCGTGCCGCCATCAAGCGCGACCGTCTCAGCCGCGAGGATTTCACCCTCAGTGCAGTGCTCGACGACATCGGCTTTGCGCCCGACGACGCCGACCAGGCGCTGTGGCTTGCCGGCTCCGAAGGCATCGAACATATCGAGATCGGAATGGAATGGGCGAAGCTACTGGCCGAAGACGCGGCGCTGAGGCGGGCCCTGGCCGAGGCAATTGCAGATGAAGGAATGGCGGTATCCATCTACCACGCCGATGTGCCGATGACCGACGAGGCGCCGGTGGCGGAGAGCGTCGCAGCACTCGAGGGCGTCATCGAAGCAAGCACGATCTTCGCGCCGGACTACCTGAAGCTGCCTGCCTGTCCGCGCGGTCAGGACCCCGAGATGCAGGCACGCCTGGCACATGCTGAGGAGTTGTTGTCAGCGCTGGCCGAGACGGCCACAAGTGCGCAGGTGAAGCTGCTGATAGAGAACCATCCGGGCGCTGTATGGGGAGATGCGGAAAGCTGCCAGGAAATCCTCGAGGCGGTCAACTCGCCCGCTCTTCTCTTCAGCTTCAACCCGGCGCACTTCGTTCATGCCGACGAGCGCCCGTTCCTGGGGACGTACAGTCACACCAAGCTGAAGCGATACACGGCTCAGATAATGCTCGTGGATGGATGCGTGCCGCCGTGGCCGCAGTACACACTCGTGGGCTTGGGCCAGGGCGAAGTGAAGGAGCTCGTCTCCATCTTCCGCTGCCGGTCCTTCAGCGGGCATCTCACTATCGGTCGCAGCGGCGAGCGCACCCCTGAGCGCTTCACTCAACAGGCCGCGGCATTCTGGCACCTCCTCACCAACGTGTGAGCGCACCACCATGCCCTTCGCCGTTTGCCGTTTGCCTTTCTTTCCGCTCGGCGCAGCGGAGCGGGGGGGTCTGGGGTCTGTGAC
>JAUWOG010000693.1 GCA_030612305.1 Armatimonadota bacterium
GACCTCCGCGCCGACCGCCAACCCGAGCACACTCAGATTGACATCGAGATGTCCTTCATTGACCGCGAGGACATCTACGACCTCACCGAGCGCCTCTTCCGCCACATGTTCAGCACCGTCATCGGCGTTGACCTCCCCGACCCCTTCCCGCGCATGACCCACGCCGAGGCCGTCGCGCGATATGGCACTGACAAGCCGGACACCCGCTTCGGCATGGAGTTTGTAGACCTCAGCGAGACTGCTGCCGGCGTCGAGTTCCGCGTCTTCTCAGGCACTGTGGCCAAGGGCGGGCAGGTGAAGGGCATTTGCGTCAAGGGCTGCGGCGATTATCCCCGCGCACAGCTTGACAACCTCACTGAGTTCGCCCAGCAGCACAAAGCCCAGGGCCTCGCCTGGTTCCGTGTCACTGCAGACGGTATTGACTCGCCGATTGCCAAGTTCTTCAGCGAAGAGGACATCAGCAGGATACTGGCCGCCTTCGAGGCCGAGGCGGGGGACCTGCTGCTGATGGTCGCCGACGAGCCGGCTATCGTCGCCGAGAGCCTCGACTGGGTGCGCCGCGAGATCGCCCGCCGCCAGAAACTCATCCCCGAGGGCGCTTTCGCTCCCCTGTGGATCTCGGATTTTCCGCTCTTTGTCTGGGATGCCGAGAACAAGCGCTGGGACGCCGAGCACCATCCCTTCTGCATGCCCCACCCCGAGGACTGGGACTACCTCGACAGCGACCCGGGCAAGGTGCGCGCACTCGCCTACGATGTCGTCATCAACGGTTTCGAGATGGCCAGCGGCAGCATCAGAATCCACCGCCGCGACATCCAGCAGCGCGTATTTAGCGCCATGGGCATAGACGAACAGGCCGCCGAAGAGCGCTTCGGCTTCCTGCTCAAGGCCTTCGAGTACGGGACGCCCCCGCACGGCGGCATCGCTCCGGGCTTCGACCGGCTCGTGATGCTCATGGCCGGTGAGGACAACATCCGCGAGGTCATCGCCTTCCCGAAGACGCAGAAGGCACAGTGCCTGATGTCCGGCGCGCCGGCAACTGTCGAGCCGGAGGCCCTCCGCGACCTCCACATCAAGCTCAACCTCCCGCCCCAGGACTGAGCCCGAGACCATCCGCCAACGAGTTCCCCAGATGCAAGAAGCCGCCAGGCCGTCCGATGCCGCCGCATTGAGTCTCAGTTCGGCTCCACTCATGCCTGCGGCGTCGTTCTGAGCGAGGTCGCCAGACCCAGGCCATACACTGACAGGCAAGCGGCGGCCCAAAAGCCCTCCACTGAAGAAGTGGGGGGCTTTTTTCTGTGCGTGGCGAGACAAGCAGGTCTGTGATAGCGCTACGCCGAACTAAGTCAGTAACAGGCAATCCGCCAGCGTTGGCACACCGACAACCAGCTCGTGGGAGGGCTGCACAGATGAAAGAGGATACACAGGACGAGTTCGATATATTCGTCAAGTGGGTGCCGTATGTGTTTGCTCTCGCGTGCTTTGTCTTCTCCATCTATCAGTACCTCGAGTACGGGAAGGATGCGGCCTCAGGCGGCTATTTCCTGCTCGCCGCTCTTGCCGGCATCGCTCTGCCCCTTGCGCAGAAAATATCAATAGGCAAAGAAGGCCTGGTGTTTGAGCGCATAAAGGAGGAGCGCAAACTTGCCCACACGGCTGCCGAAGAAGCCGCTTTCTACGTCGCCGTGACAATGGTGATGGGCGGCCGTTACGACGCTGGATTTGAGGCGCATCGGCGACTGCTGCGCGTCCTTGACCGTGCTGCAGGAGGGGACGAAATCGTCGCCCGCGATTTGAAGGACGTCTTCGCAGCCCAGGAGGACTACACCGAGGACCAGCAGCGCCGCGACGTCGGGATACTTGGGCAACTGGCGCAGGTCGGTATCCTCGAAATCAACGGGGATGGCCTTGATGTAAGGGCAACCATGCCCACCGAGCGCAGAGAAGCTGTGAAGAGGGC
>JAUWOG010000754.1 GCA_030612305.1 Armatimonadota bacterium
TTGGTGTCCACCACGTACCTCAGAGGGCCACAGCCTCCAGTCCGAAGCCCATACTCCGGCGCACGTCGGCGAACGGCCTGCCCAGGTACTCAGATGCTTTGCTCACCGAGAAGAGCCCTTCTGCGACTCCCTGCTCCACCAGCCGTTCGAATCGCAACGGTCTCTCGGCAGGCATCTGTTCGCCAGGCTCCGTCCTGTTCCATCCTTGCTTGCTGAACACCCTCTGGGCCCTCACATATTGCGGCTCCGCTATCATCCCCAGATCGTGGAGGCGTCGCACCCAGCCCCTCATGCTGCCACCCCATTTCCATTTCAGCGAGTAGAGCACGACATCGCTGAGGCGGCTGAGGTGGAAGCTGTAGTCGCGGCGGACGGCGCTTGCCGGCACCAGGAAAGCGCCGGCGAAACGGTAGGCGGCTTTCTCCTCGTCAACGTCATCTTCGAGATTCAGCAGCAGATGCCCCAATTCGTGAGCGAGCGTCATCCGCTGCCGGTCACCCGGCCCGCAATTCACTCCTGCCACGACCGGTATGCCGTCATTTGCCCAACAGGAAAAGCCGTCGAATCTGTCCACCGGCTCCAGCAGTATGACCTTGACACCTCTGTCCTCGAGTGTCTCGCAGAGGTTGTCTATCGGGTCTTCACCCAGGTCCCATTCTACACGAAGCGCTGCTGCGACGGTCTCGGCCTCTTCAACAGACTTCACCGGCATGGCCGCAGCCTTCGGGAGTTGCAGTGTACCGAGACGCTCGGTCCCGAAAGCCTCTTCGACCGCCAGGTAGCGTTCGAGTCGGCCAGTTATCCGGTTCTCAATCGCCTTGCGCAGCTTCTTGGACATCCGGCTGTGTCTGCGGAACTGCGGGCGCGTTAGAGAGACGTCAGTGCTTCTGAAGAAGTACTCAACTCTGACGCCCAATGCCTTGGCCAGACGTATCAGAACGTCGGAACTCGGCATTGCCTGGCTTCTCTCATACTTGGATATCATTGTTGCCGACAGAGGTGCCGCTTTCTCGGCGAGTGCTCGTAGGCTGAAACTGGCGGCGAGACGAGCCTGCTTGAGGCGCTCACCAAATGTCTTCATTTCCCCGTTCCTCCTTTTCACAAGTCCGCGGTTTACATTTTACCATAAATGCGCTATAATGTAAACCATATATCAAACAAACGGAGGTGGATGGTCATGGCCAGGAACAAGCCCTACGGCAACGGGCACAGAAAGGGAGCCGTCTCCCAGCGCTCGCAAAGCCACAATCCGAAGACGCGACTGTGGACGAAACGAGACAGTGCGACAGGGCGCTTCATGGACACAAAGACGACACGAGGGCGCTTCAAAGGCGTGAGGCGAGAGAAGTAGTCTTCCCCGGCTCTTGCTCGTGTCCCTGTTATTGGTATTGCGAAGCGCCGGAACGGCCCCTCACCTCAGCTTCTTCCATTCGTCTATCAT
Organism: Armatimonadota bacterium; assembly: GCA_030612305.1. Taxonomy (GTDB): domain Bacteria; phylum Armatimonadota; class Zipacnadia; order Zipacnadales; family UBA11051; genus UBA11051. Next base: position 1,442 of record JAUWOG010000754.1, read on the forward strand.
GGCGAGGCCGCTTTCCCAGGGCATGATGCTGTGCAGCGACGGGCAGGGGGTGATGAGCAGGCCGGTCCTCCCGATGACGCGGAAGCACTCCCGCACCGCCTCGCGCGTTACCTCCGTGTCCGGGTCCTGCAGGTGATAGGCGCTCGAGGGGCCGATCAGGAAGCTCTT
>JAUWOG010000578.1 GCA_030612305.1 Armatimonadota bacterium
GGTCCTCACCGCCATCGAGCAGCGCCGCAAGCAGCGAGGCCCGGGCCGACCCGCGGCGGTCCAGAACGATCACCTCGACTACTGCGCCTCCGGCCAGGCGCTTTACGCCCATGACCTGGAGAGCAGCCAGATCCGCAAAGCCACCAGCGCCGACCAGGTGCGCTTCTCTCATATCTGCGACATGTTCCCCGCCCTCGGCCGCGCGCATCCGACCTTCATCCCCCAGGATGTCCCCGCCGACACTTGCGATGTCCACACCTTCGCCCTCATCATCAAGAACAGCCTCAAACCGCACCGCGTCTCCGTCTATAACGCCGACATGGTGCCCTTCATGCTCCAGTTGCAGCTGGCTGCCGGCTACACCGCGGCGGAAGTCAAAGCCGCCCCCATCTTCGCCGTCAAGTGCTGGTACAACACCCCGTTCATGGTCAGCGAGGAGAATATCCGCATCGGGATGGAGGCCAGGCGGCTGCTTGACCGGCCGTTCGAGATCTCGACGATGCCGGTGGCCGGGATGGCGACTCCTGCGACCATCAGCGGCTGCCTCGCGCACTCCGCCGCCGAGGTCCTCGGCTGCAATGTCATCACCATGGCGCTGGATGACCGGCTCATCGGCTGGAACGCCAATCCGCTGACCTTCGATATGAAGACAGGCATCCATACCCAGACCGGCCCGGACAATGACGTGCTGCGAGTGGCGACGGCTCAGCTTGCGGCCTACATCTTCGGCGGCGAATACACCGTCGGTGGCGGCCCGACTACCGCCGCCAAGGTCCCCGGCATCCAGTCGGTCATGGAGAAATCACTCTGCGCGCTGTTTGCCATCATGGGCGGCGCGCGACACTTCGGCTCGCTCGCTGTCACCGCCTTTGCCGACATCGGGAGCGTGCTCCAGCTCATCATTGACCTCGAGCTGATGAGCTACTTCGAGCGCCTCTTGCGCGGCGTGGAAGTGGATGCAGAGCGCATCGGCGAAGAGGTCATCTGCGAGGTCGCGCCGAGGGGAGCATACTTCCTCGCCGACCCGCACACCGCCAAGTACTACCGCGAGGAACTCTGGATACCGGAGCTGATGGACCGCCGCGTGCCGATGGCGTGGATGGAGGACCCGGTGACGATGCTGGATAACGCAAAGGTCGAGGCGACCCGCGTCATGGCCGAGGCCGAGAACCAATGCCCGCTGTCAGACGAGCAACTCAAGCGGGTGGATGAGATAGTCGCCGCAGCCGACGCCGTCGCGAAGACGACGCAAACACGCTGACTTGGGCTACATTGCTGAAACCATCTGACTGAGTGAGACGTTGGGGGCTGGGCCGTGCCGAGTGTATCGCCACCAACCACTTGCCGAATCCCTTGCTCTCTGCTACAATGTAGGAATAGGAGGTGCTGATATGACATCTGCAAAGGTTTCCAGCAAAGGCCAGATTACCTTACCAGCGGATGCGCGTAGGAAACTGGGCATTGAACCCAACTCCCGCGTTGATGTTGTAGTCCGTGACAATGAGATAGTGATCCGGCCTCTCAAGACTATTGCCGAGTTGGAGGGAATATTCCACAAGTACGTCCAGGGGCGCAAGCCGGTGCCTTGGGAGCAGCAGCGTCGCGAGATGGAGCAGGCGGTAGCGCGGGAGGTCGAAGATGAATAGTCAGCCGCCGAACTGGACGGTGGACGCCAACATTGTCCTGCGCTACATCCTGCGCGACGACAAGAAGCTGGCGGCAAAGGCTCGGGGAATCTGGCAGGCGGTGGTTGCAGGACGGATCGTGGCGGTATGGGATCCGGTGACGCTGGCCGAAGTGGTGTTTGTGTTGTCTTCGCTCTATAGCCTGCCCAATGACGAAATCAGCGCGGCCCTGCTCCCATTGCTGCAGACGGAAGGTGTGGTGATTGCCAACCGGGAGCGCTACCTTCAGGCGTTGCGTCTGTTCGGTTCCACGGTGAAGCACTTCGGCGACGCATGCGCCTGTGCCACCGCATTGGAGCAGTGCGATGGCCGCCTCTACTCATTTGACCGCAAGCTCTCGTCGGCACCGGGCATCACGAGGGCCGAGGAGTTCACCGACACCGACGCAACCGGGGCAGAAGCGGATGAGTGAACAGCAGTCGCCGCGACGACGCAGACACGCTGAGAGCGAGGCATGATGGGATGCGAATCATTGATGCGCACATTCACCTCTGCAACATGCGCAAGCCCTACACGAAGGAGGACCTGCTGCGCGACCTCGGCGAGGCGGATGCCGACGGTGCGGTGATCTTCGCCCAGCCCGCCGACATGTACCGCGAAGTGGATGACGCCGGGGAGCGCGCGACGGCCAACCAGTACTGCCTCGACTCCGCCGAGGGCCTCGAGCGCTGGTATCCGTACTACTTCGTCTGGAATGACTATGTGATACCGGACAACTTCGGCCAGTACGTGGGCATCAAGTGGCACCGGCACCACGACGAGCCGCGCTATGATTACAGAATACCGGCCTGTGAGACGTTCATCCAGGCGGTCCGCGACAGGAACATGCCGGTGATAATCGAGGAGGAGTTTGACAATACGGTGCAACTCGTCGAGCGGCTGATGCCGACGCCGGTGATCGGTCCGCACTGTGGCAACCTTAATGGTGGCGTCGAGAAGATGCCGGCGTTTTTCGACAACCCTCAGGTCTATTTCGATACATCGATGCACGCACT
>JAUWOG010000731.1 GCA_030612305.1 Armatimonadota bacterium
ATGGTGGAGAAGCGGGCGTAGATGTGCGTAGATATCTTCGCTGGCGGGTGCCTGAGGTAGCGAGTGGGGGAGAGGGGTCGCGAAGAGCTCCTCGACGAAGCGCAAAGCCAGCCAGACGAGACCAGTACTGTTCTGCCTTCCAGCCAGTGTCTGCAACCTGTCCCAGTCCGGCGTCTCTCGCGGATGTGTAGCGGCTCTGTAGAGATCGGCCCATCGGGAAAAGGGAACGGCATAGCGGTCACGCGCCAGCAAGATGGCCTGCATGATGACGTTGTCCTCGTGGCTTGCGACAGGGACATCGCCGAGCGTAGTCTGGCGGCTTCTCTCAAGCAGTGTCGCAACTGATACCGGCACGATCGGGAGCAGCGTGAGCGGTGATCCGGATCTCCAGAGGGGGGAATGCAGGTCAACGACCACATCGTCGCGGGCGAGATTGCGTTGACGGAGGTCGAGATCGCGCACGGTTCCGATCTGCTTCCAGCCGACTTCCGACAAGTGCTTAATGGCAGTACCAATCTCGTCCGGAGCCACCAGGAGGTCTATGTCGGTTGTGTAGCGGGGCAGGTAATCGGGCCAACAGGCAGCCGCCATCGCGACGCCCTTGATGGGGAGGCAGTGTCGCACGCCGGCGGCGTGCAGGCCCTTGAGGACTTCAGCTGCAGCAGAGACGGTTGCATGAGAGCGGGCGGCAGTGAGCAGATGCGCCTGGTGCAGTTCCTCCCACTGGTCACGCGGCACGGCTTCGGCGAGATGGCTCTCCTCGAGCCGCAGAAAGAGGAGTGAGCTGAGACCGTGAGTACGGGCGAGCTGTACGAGGTCTTCGCCGGCGGCCTGCGCGGCTTCGAGCTTGCCGGCCAACGTCTCTGGCTGGTCGGGACGCGTGGCCGCCACGAGCAGTGACAGACCGGCCGGCAGGGCAGGATCGTCTGTGGCCATCGGCGGCATGTGAGCTCATTTCCCCGCGCAGGAAGATCATCCCTGCCTGGATGCGGTTTGGGAGCATGGGTGAGGGTCGAGCTCCGTGCAAGACAGCTCGCGCACCCGACCGCCAAACGAACTGGCTGGTGCTTATTCCTGCTGTGTCTCACGTCGCCATGATGTGATGAGCAGGAGGCCGTGCATCATGTAGCAGACGAGCCGGTGGAGCTTTGCACCACAACGCGCTATCACCCCGAATGGCCGTTTTCCCTCGCATTTTGGAGCAGTCATCCCACCTGAAGTGGCTATGAGCCGGAAGCCGGCGCGGACGATCGGTCGCGTGCAGTCGAGCCGCTTGCCCTTGCGGCGGACCTCCACCACGACGCCAAGGCACGCGTGTGCAGGGAGAGGTGGGTCGAGGTGACGGCGGTTGTCACCGCGCAACAGCATCCGGGCTTCGTGTCCGGACCCGCGCCAGCCGACAAAACGGTGAGCGAGCAGGAGTTCGTCATCCTGGAAGAGGACTATGTCGCCCCGAGGCGGCGGCCGTTGCGTACAGCACACCAGAGGGGCCGGGGGCCTTATGATGGGGGTCATGCTGGTTCCGCAGAACTCGACTTCGGTCACTGTGATGCCTCATGTACAGGAATGCGGACCGGGCAGGACGCCTGCAATGGTGTCGAGGGTGGCGGCGATGCCGGCTGGTCGCAAGCGGCAGAAGTGGGCGTCGGCAAAGGTGGCCGCTACTCGCTGCAGGAGGGCCTGGGCCGATTCGTCTGGGCGGATACTGCGCAGGTAGGGAAGCG
>JAUWOG010000117.1 GCA_030612305.1 Armatimonadota bacterium
GAATAGAATAACCGGCAGTTGGAGTGACAGACACTATGGCCAAAACCGTAACCAATGCAAGCGACATTGCCCAGCTACCCGATGAGGCTGCGATTGAGGCATTGCTCGATGCGCTGGACGTGTCTCCTGACTCCAACCTCATCAGCGTACTCCAGGACGTGCAAGACAGGCTGGGTTTTCTGCCGGCCCCCGCACTCGAAGCGATCTGCGGCCGCACCAGGATGCCCCTCAGCCGCGTCTACGGCGTCGTCACCTTCTACACCCAGTTCTACACGGAGCCGCGCGGACGGCACACAGTACGCGTCTGCCGGGGCACAGCGTGTTACGTCCGCGGCGGCAAGACAGTGCTGGACGCTGTCAAGAGGGAACTAAGTATCGAGGATGGGGAAACGACAGAGGACATGATGTTCACGCTGGAGACTGTGGCTTGCCTGGGTGCTTGTGCTCTGGCCCCGCTGATGCTGGTAGACTCGACATACCACGGCAAGATGGACTCCCGCAAGGCGCTCAGGATTCTGATGAAGTACCGGAAGGACTCGACACAGTGAGCGCAATTACCTCGCCCGAGGAGCTGCATGCCAGGCGTAAGAGCCTTGCCGGGCGACAGGAAGATGCTCTCCGCACCATTACGCTATGCAGTGGCACAAGCTGTATCGCGTTGGGATCCGCGCAGGTCCACGAGGCCTTTGAGGCCGAAATACAGCAGCGCGACCTCGCGGACAAGATAAAACTCAAACGCACCGGCTGCCACGGTCTCTGCGAGCAGGGCCCTGTTCTGGTCATTCTCCCTGAGAGGTTCTTCTATCCTGGGGTCAAGGTTGAGGACGTAGCGGAGATCCTTGAGCGTACAGCGCTCGAGGGCGAGGTCATCGAGCGCCTCTGCTACACTGACGCGGCGTCCGGCCGCAAGATCGCCTACGAACACGAAGTCCCGTTCTACAAGGCCCAAACGCGCTTGGTCTTCCAACACAATGGAGAGCTGGACCCAATTGACCTGGACGACTACATCGTTCGCGATGGCTACGCGGCCATGGCCAGAGCGCTCTCCGATATGCCTGCGGACCAGGTGATCGAAGAGGTCAAGCTGGCAGGGCTGCGCGGGCGCGGGGGCGCAGGCTTTCCAACAGGGCTCAAGTGGGAGCTATGCCGCGAATCGCCGGGCGACGAGAAGTACCTGATCTGTAACGCGGACGAAGGGGACCCGGGAGCTTTCATGGATCGCAGCCTCCTGGAGGGAAGTCCGCACGCGATTATCGAGGGTATGGTTATAGCCGGTTACGCTATCGGCGCACGGGATGGGATGGTCTATGTGCGCGCGGAGTATCCGCTAGCTGTCCGCAACCTTACTGCCGCGCTCGAACAGGCCAGGGAAGAGGGCCTATTGGGCGAGAACATCCTCGGCTCTGGGTTCTGCTTCGATATCTCTCTTCACCAGGGAGCCGGTGCATTCGTTTGCGGCGAAGAAACCGCTTTGATCGCATCCTTGGAGGGGAAGCGGGGGATGCCCAAACCACGGCCGCCGTTTCCGGCGCAGAGCGGCTACCGAGGCAGGCCCAGTAACATCAACAATGTTGAGACCTTTGCGAACGTCCCGCTGATTATCCTGAACGGGCACGAGTGGTACAGCGGCATCGGCACCGAAGGCTCCAAGGGCACGAAGATATTCGCCCTGGCTGGCAAAGTGATCAACACAGGCCTTGTGGAGGTACCGATGGGGGCGACGCTGCGCGAGATCGTCTTCGACATCGGCGGTGGCGTCCCCGACGGCAAGGAATTCAAGGCCGCTCAGATAGGGGGGCCGTCCGGCGGCTGCATCCCCAGCCAGCACCTCGACCTCCCCATAGACTACGACTCGGTGCAGGAAATTGGCGCCATCATGGGCTCCGGCGGCCTCATTATCATGGACGAGGACACCTGCATGGTGGATATCGCGCGCTTCTTCATAGATTTCGTGCAGGAGGAGTCGTGCGGGAAGTGCGTTCCCTGCCGTATCGGGACCAAGCGGATGCTGGAGATGCTAACGCGCTTCACTGAGGGCGAAGGTGAGCCGGGGGACATCGACCGGCTGGAGCGGCTGGGCGAGATGGTGAAGAAAGCCTCACTTTGCGGTCTCGGTCAGACTGCGCCGAATCCCGTGCTCTCGACGATACGTTATTTCCGTGATGAGTACGAGGCGCACGTGAATGACAAGCGCTGCCCTGCGGGTGTCTGCCAGGCCCTCCTCACCTATCGCATCCTCGAGGACGTCTGCACGGGCTGCGGCGCTTGTGCAGCCGTCTGTCCGGTGGGCGCCATCACTGGCGAGAAGAAACAGCCTCACACCATTGACGCTGCAAGCTGCATAAAGTGTGGGCTTTGCTACCAGACGTGCAAGTTCGACGCAATAGTCCGCGACTAGCGGCCGCCGCTTCCAGTACGCTCCACTCGATACAGTGGCCGTGCCGACGACAAGCGCCGTGGAGAACTCTCATGGCTGAGCAAATCACGCTGAAGATAGATGAAGTTGACATCACTGTGCCGCCGGGCACCTCGATTCTCGATGCGGCGCTCGGCGCGGGCATTGAGATACCGCACCTGTGTCACGATCCCGAGTGGTGCTTGCCGCCCACCGGCTCGTGCCGGCTCTGCCTCGTCGAAGTCGAAGGCTCCGAGGCGCTCGTCCCCTCCTGTTGTCACCCCGCCGCAACCGGCATGGTCGTGCACACCGAGACCGAAGAGCTCGTCGAGATTCGGCGCATGCTCATAGGCCTGTTCCTCTCGGTCCACCCAGCCGACTGCCTCACCTGTGAACAGGCGGGGGACTGCACGCTCCAGGATCACGCGTATCAACTCGGAGTGAAGAGGCCTGACTACGTCGGCGAGCCGATCCTGCCCGAGCCACTCTATGACGGCTCGCCGATCGTGTATGACTACAGCAAGTGCATCCTGTGTGGTCGCTGTGTCGAGGTATGCCACAACGTCAATGTGACGGGTGCAATAGACTTCATGGGCCGCGGTTTCTATACTCGAGTGGGCCCCCCGGCCGGAGCGTCGCGGCTTGAATCAGTTTGCACCGAATGTGGCAATTGCATAGACGCATGCCCGACAGGTGCGCTTTCGTTTGCCGGCGCGCAGGGCGGCGGCCGCGCCTGGGAGATGGACCGCATTGTCACCGTCTGTCCCTATTGTGGAGTCGGGTGCCGCATCGTGTTGCACACACGGGACAACCGCCTGGTCAAGGTCACTGCCGGCCCCGGCCGGGGCGTCTGCCACGGTCAGCTCTGCGTCAAGGGACGCTTCGGCTTCGATTTCATCAACCACCAGGACCGCCTCACTCAGCCCCTCATCCGCCGTAATGGCGAACTGACGCCGGCAACTTGGGACGAAGCTCTCGACTTCGTAGCAGCCCGCTTCACTGAAATCAAACAAACCGCCGGACCCGATGCCATTGCTGCCATGGCCTCGGCCAAGTGTACCAACGAAGAGAACTACGTCATGCAGAAGTTCATGCGCGCCGTCATCGGCACCAACAACGTTGATCACTGCGCGCGCCTTTGTCACGCCTCAACCGTCGTCGGACTCACCAGGGCCTTTGGCAGTGGCGCGATGACCAACGCCGTCGGGGACCTCGACGCCGCCGACGCCATCTTCGTCATCGGCTCAAACACCACCGAGTGCCATCCGGTCATCGGCACCGCAATCAAACGCGCCACCCAGCGCGGAGTGCCTCTCATCGTCGCCGACCCACGGGCTATTGAACTCACCGACTACGCCGCAGTCCATCTCCGCCAGAAGCACGGCACTGATGTCGCGCTCATCAACGGGCTCATCCATGTCATCCTCGAAGAGGGTCTCGAAGACAACGACTTCATCGCCCAGCGCACTGAGGGCTTTGAGGACCTCCGGGCCGCCGTCGGGCCCTACACTCCGGAGATGCCCGCGAAAATCACCGGCGTGCCGGCAGAAGACATTATCCGGGCCGCGCGCATCTACGCCGAGGCTCTAGCAGCGTCAATCATCTACGCCATGGGCATCACCCAGCACACGAGCGGCACCGATAACGTGCTGGCGCTCGCGAACCTCGCCATGCTGACGGGGAATATCGGCAGGCCGGGCACCGGCGTCAATCCACTCCGCGGCCAGAACAACGTCCAGGGAGCATGTGACCTCGGCGCCTTGCCTAACGTCTTGCCCGGGTATCAGAAGGTGGACGACGACGAGTTGCGGGCCAAGTTCGAGGCGGCGTGGGGCATCTCCCTGCCGGCCGAGCCCGGCCTCACTATAGTCGAGTTGCATAACGTCGCTCTTGAAGGGAAGCTGAAAGCGCTCTACGTGATGGGCGAGAACCCGATGCTGAGCTGTCCCGACCAGCGCCACGTCGAGGAGACCCTCAGAGCGCTCGACCTGCTGGTCGTGCAGGACATCTTCCTTACCGAGACCGCCCAATTTGCCGATGTCATACTCCCTGCCGCCGGGTTCGCCGAGAAGCACGGAACCTTCACGAACACTGAGCGCCGCGTCCAGCGCGTCCGCAAGGCTATCGAGCCGCCGGGAGAGGCCCGTGAGGACTGGCACATTCTCTGCGACCTCGCTTCCCGCATGGGCTACGAAATGACCTACTCGAGCGCCGCCGACATCCAGGACGAGATCGCGTCACTGACCCCGATCTATGGCGGCATAACCTACGACCGGCTCGACGAGGGCTCGCTCCAGTGGCCCTGCCCGGACAGCGAGCACCCGGGCACGCCAATCCTCCACACCGACAAGTTCTCCAGAGGCCTCGGCAAGTTCCACCCCGTGGAGTTCGCGCCGGCCAAAGAACTGCCGGACGACGAATATCCCTTCCTGCTCTCCACCGGCAGGATGCTGCAGCACTTCCATACAGGCACAATGACGCGGCGTTCGCAGGTCCTCGACGACCTCGTGCCTCGCGGCGCAATTGAAATCCACCCGGAGGACGCCGCACGTCTCGGCGTCGCTGACGGCGAGCCGGTTACGGTGACCTCTCGGCGCGGAGAGATACAGATCGCCGCACAAGTGACTGACCGCGTGGCCCCCGGCGAGACATTCCTGCCCTTCCATTTCCACGAGGCCCCCGCCAACCGCCTCACCATCGCCGCGCTCGACCCGGTCGCCAAGATCCCTGAGTTCAAGGTCTGCGCGGTCAGAATCGAGAAGGCCTGATGACGGCTCAGACAGATCACTCCGAACCGACCATCGCTGGTGCCATTCTCGCCGGAGGGCAGTCATCCCGCTACCACGGCAAGCCCAAGGGATTGCAGGAAGCCGAGCCCGGCCTCTCGATCATAGACAGGGAAATCAGGGAACTCACCTCGGCAGGCATCCGCGAACTCACTATCGTCACCAATGACCCCGAACCGTATCGGCATTGCGGGCTACAGACGATTCCCGACCTCAGCCCCGGCATTGGCCCTCTCGGCGGGATCCAGGCCGCACTCGCCCACTACGCAAACAGCTACGACGCCACTCTCTTCCTCCCCTGTGATCTGCCTGCCATCACCCGCCACGAGATACGCACGTTGGTGGAGGGCTTTGCCGCCGGCTCGGCAATGCTAGTCATGGCGGCGCATATTTTTTGGGAGCCGTTATGCACAGTTGTGCATAACAATCTCCTCACCACCATTACACACGCCCTCGACGACGGGCAGCGAACACCTCGAGACCTCTGGCGCGATCTCGGTGCGCTGCCCGTCCACTTCGACGATCCCGCCCCCTTCTTCAACGTCAATACCCCCGCCGACTTGGCACGCTGGCAGGCCGGAAGGGAGGGACACTCGTGAGAAGCATCCTCGGCGTCCCGGAGGCCATGCTCGAGTCGGTGGCAACATTCTGCAGCGCCGCAGACATCCCCCTCGAGGTTGTCTCCACCGGCGACTGCACCGTGCGCGTCGTTGAGGCCGAGGAGCGTCTCCCGTCCACTCTCTCCTGCCTCTACATCGACGGCTGGATTGCTTGCGGACGGGCCCACGTCATCGCCGCCAGACTCCAAATCCAGACGCGACAGATCGGCAAGTTGCTGGACTTGTTCAACATCAAGATCCGCCACTGCCAACTGGGGTGTTTCCATTGACAACTATCTGGGTCGTCTGCGGAGCCGGGCGCGGCGTCGGCAAGACCCATCTGGCACAGCGGCTCTGCGAGGTCCTGCCCGAGGCCACCTGTGCCAAATGTGGGCGCGGCGAACCGAAGCCGGACAAGCCCGCGAACTTCTTCACGACACAGAAGCAGTTGGCGTCCTTCATCGCCGCATCACGCCCCTTGCACGAGCACATCGTCGTGGAATCCAACGCCTGGGCCTGCAGTGGCGAGGGTGATATCGTCATCTATGTGGATGCCGTCGAGGGCGAAACGAATGTCCGCAGCGATGCCAGGGCGTTGCGAGCCAAATCCCATCTCCAGGTCGCAAAGGACGCCTCAGCCGGCGACTGGCAAACCGTTCTCGCCGACAAGTTGCCTGACCCCGCATTGTGCGAGGCCGTCTGCGCGGTCCTCGCAGAACAGCAGCGCTACCTGCAAAGGCCCGCCCTCGCAGTCCGCAGCAAGGTCTGGTTCGTCGCAGATGACACGCATGCCTTGGGCCCGGGCGTGGCCCGGCTCCTCGAGGGCGTCGAGCGCCATGGCACGCTGCGACAGGCGGCTCGTACAGCGCAGATGAGCTACCGCTATGCCTGGGGCCTCATCAAGGCCGCAGAAAAGCAACTCCACAGGCGTCTGGTCCTGCCTTCTCCAGGCGGAGTCGGCGGCGGTCGCTCGACACTCTCTGCTCACGGCCGCCATCTCCTCGGGGTCTTCCAGCGCGTCAGCAGCGAAGTCGCCGACTTTGCCGATGCGCGCTTCGCCGCTCACTACCACAAGGAGCCACCCGATGGACAGTAGCCAGGCCATGATCCCTCTCGACGAAGCATTCCGGATGCTCGATGAGACCCTTCCTGACCTCAAGCTGGCCGCCGAGACAATGCCCGTCCGCCAGGCCCTCGGTCGCGTGTTGCTTGCCGATCAGACATCCCGCGTTGACCTTCCACCCTTCGACAAATCCGCCATGGACGGGTATGCAGTCCTCCCTGACGATGAGCGCGACGAGTACCGCCTCCTCGAGACCATCGCCGCCGGACAAATCGGAGCCGCACAACTTGCTCCAGGAACCACGATCAAGGTGATGACGGGGGCCCCGGTCCCTGCCGGTACGGGTCGGGTCATTATCATTGAGCGCACA
>JAUWOG010000672.1 GCA_030612305.1 Armatimonadota bacterium
CCGGCAGGCATGTGCGAGGACCTCGCGCCAGCCGGGATACATCAGCGGCTCGCCTCCGCTGAAGACGAAGTAGTTGGCGCGGTCGTGAAGGGCGTCTATCGCGGTAAGCACCAGTTCGAGCGGCAAGGCCTCTTCCCGGTCGGGCCCCGAAGCGGCGTAGCAGTGACGGCACTGGAGGTTGCAGCGCGCGGTGAGATTGAAGGCTACTTCGCCCTTGTAGTAAGCAGGCTGTGGCGGGAGGTCACCGCGCGGTCCCTCGAGGAGCGCGCCGTCAGCAAGCTGGGCGAGATATGCGGTAGTATCGGCCAGCGCCCGCCTGTCTTCGATGCCATAGCGCGCACTGAGATGGGCGGCGATGTCGGCGACGGAGTGGTGACCGTCACAGAGCAGCGCAATCCGTCTGCCCGTATCGGTGGTGACCGTCCAGGCCCCGGTGGCGGGCATCAGCAGCAGTGACAGATCACCTCGCTGGAACACCTTGACGGTGTCAACGAGTCGCGGCCGGTCTTCCAGATCTGGTGTTGGCATATTGCCCCGTTCAGAATGCGAACCGCGCCGGGTGACGCGGCCTTGGGCTTGAGCGTCTCAGCAGTGTGTGTTATGCCCGGCAGTACCATCGGACTGCTCAGTCGGAGGTCGCCGCCTCGGGTTCGAACAGGCCGCTGTGCTGCAGGAGGGAGAGCGCCTCCATGGCATCGCTGACGAGTGAGGCCTTGTCCTCATCGGGATGGAGGTCTGCGAAATCGTCGGCGATCTGCTGGTGCGTACGGTTGCCGTCGCACAGCTCCCACACTTCGACGGCGGTAGCGTTGAGGGTGCAGACACCGCCGTCAGGGAGATAGACGAGCGTCTCGCCTGCCAGTTCCTGAGAAGACAGGTCCTTACGGCGTGGCCGCCCCTCGCCGCTCATTCTTGCCTCCCGCTGCACAGACTCGTCGGCGCATGGGGCCAGGGCCACCACATGCAGACGGGGCTGTATGTCTGCATCTTCTTGAGCCACTTGACGTGCCCGTCCACGAAGAGGTAGTTCGCTCCGCCGTTGTGCCGGTCCCATGCGACGTTGCCATCCGGCGGGAAGGCGAATGAGTGTGCCGGGTCGCGCGTCGAGTACCACGAACTCCAGTTCTCCGCCAGCATGATGACGTCGCAGGGGCTGGGAATGTCAATGGCGGTGATGACGCCGAAGTAGGCGGCGGCCTGGATATTCCACTCGGGAAAGCCATAGCTGACGTGGGTCTCACCGCCCTGCGACGGGCAGACAAAGATGTCCGAGTTGCGGACATACGGCTGGATGACCTCAGCGTAGCCGCCGCAAGAAGGGCGGTATTCGTCGGGGAGACATTCGTCGTAGTCCTGGCTGTACATCTCGAGGCCTAAGCCAATCTGCTTGAGATTGGACAAGCATGTGGTCTGGCGGGCCTTTTCACGTGCGCGGGCAAAAACGGGGAAGAGCATCGCGGCCAGTATCGCGATGATGGCGATGACGACGAGTAACTCGATGAGCGTGAAGCCGTGCCGCGCGCTCTGCGGGCATCTTCGTTATGCCGCGTGCCAACTGCCGGACATCGCTTCCCACCCTGTCGCCGCAATGTCGCCGCAACTGTCAGCGCGTGGCTGAGCGAGTGGCCGCCAGGCACGCGCCGGCTGAGCTGTCATGATGGCCCTGCATCGCGGCTATATCTTCGTCAGGTTCTCGAGCAGCTCCTGCTCCATCTGCTCCGGGTTGCGGCGGCCGAAGTCAACCATGGCGCTGCCTCGCATCTGCGAAGTGCCATTGGAGCTTATCGTCTCGACGCGGTAGAGGTAGTGCCCCTCAGCGAGCGAGATGGTGTCGTCAATGAAGCGGTACTCATCACCGTCGGCCTGGATCATCTCCTCGTTGATCTTCACCCAGCCGCCGAAGATCGTCGCGGCGCGGTAGATGTCGAAGCCGACATAGTCTATCTCGTCGCTCACCTTCCACTCCAGGTATGCCTTGCCGTTGCCTCTCGTGGCGACGAACTCGTCCACACCTGCGGCGGTGGGGAGGTCATCCCAGGCTGCGTCGGCGTCCATCTTACCCCATCCCCAGGTGTCGTTGGGGAGTGTGCCG
>JAUWOG010000549.1 GCA_030612305.1 Armatimonadota bacterium
CGCCCCGCTCCGCCTTCAGTACGTAGTCCCCGTATTCCAGCTTCGTGCCTCGCACCAGCTTCGCCGCCTCGACCTTGCCGTCACGCAGGCGGATGAAGCCCATCTGGCCGTCGAGACTGAGGCCGCCGGCCTCGACATGACACGGCTCTTCGGCGATGATGATGATGTCGGTGCGGCCGTCCTTGAGTTCCACCTGGACGGCTGCAGCAAAGCCCTCGCCATCGTGGGCATCGAGCGGCAGCGGCTTCGTCGAAGCGATAAACGGCTCCGGCTCGTAGGGCTCGAGGACGGTGACAAACTGGGTCTCGATGTCCTCGCCGAGATGGCTGCGAACAACGTACTTGAGGTAGTCATCCTGGTAGCGATGGTGGGGCGGCTCGCCGATGGCAATGGCGATCTCGTCCACGGGAGAGAGGCAGTACATGCGCAGATGTGGGTCGCGGCCCTCAGTCATCTCGCCGGTCTTGTAGAGGATGTCCCAGTCAATCCAGCAGGAGTCCGTTGTCGCGTTGCCGCGCTCGACATCGCGCAGGTACTGAAGGCCGCTGCCCTGGTAATCCCAGTTTTTGGCACCGTCGTAAAACTGCCCGAATTCTACATCCGGGCCGGCGAACGTGCCGGTGGGCTGCTTTTCGAGATCCAGATTCGCGTGCGTGACCTCGCGGGCGCCGCCGTTGTTGATCATGCGGTGGTTAGTCCCACCACGCACCCAGAACACGTCCACAACGTAGCTATCGGTTTCTGAGACATCAATGAGGCTGAGAGCGCGGCGGTAGGTAGTGACGCCCTCATAGACCGGCGGCCCGCCGTCAACTATGGCGATGCGGGCTAAGTCCCCGCCGATGAACAGTTCGGTCTTGCCGCCCCAGTTGGACTTCTGTCTGGTATTATTGACCAATACCGTGTTATGGCTTACGGTGTGACTGGTCCATGCGATACGCTTCGGCCAGGCGCCGGTGTATTCCGGATAGGCCAGATCGGGATTCATCACTATATGCTTGGCAAATATGCCCATGTTGAGGCGGTCCGCGTGGGCATGGCCACCCATGCGCCCGGACCAGAGATAGACGCAGCGGCCCTGCGTGCTCTCGGGCTCAGCGCCCTCGGAGCTCTGCAGTATGGCCAGGCCGTAGCCGGGATGGTTGACGCTTTCCAGTTCGACAGGCATCTTCGGCTTGAGCGCAATCAGGTCGTCAATCAGCTTCTGCGGGTTCTCGTCGAAGATATCTACCTGGGCCTGCAGCTTGTCCGGATCATATCCCGCCGAGCGCCACAACTCCTGCGCGATGTCTTCAGTGCCATAGGCGCGGAAGCCGCTGATGAGCATCGGGACAGGCTGCAGGGCGAGGCCCCAGTTCATGTACTTGCCTGAGTCGCCGATCTTGGGGCTGACCTGGTCGAGGCAGCGGCACGCCTTCGTTGCCATGAAGACCTGCTTCAGCTTGGGATAGTCGCGGTAGAGATCGTGTTTGCTGTAGCCGTCATAGGCCCGCAGCAAGTCGGCCACCGGGTAGAGACTGCGCGGACTCAGCGCATAGCTGGTGGAGGCCTCATAGGACGGCCCGTCGCGGTCAACCATGTCCACCAGGATGCCTGGTATTCCTCCGCCATCAGGCTCGAAGAGCCAGTCAAGGTACTGCTCGGTGAGTTCGGGACGGTCGAGAGCAATGGCCGCCGTCGCCATTGACTTCTGGTGCATGCCGACATTGCCACGGATGTTCCCGTCGAGCACGGCCTCGCAGAAGAGAGTGATGAGGTCGTCCTCGATGTGACGCGCGATGGCCTCTGGCTCAGGCTTCTCGTCGAGGTCGGGATACTGCTTCTGCATCTGCGCACAGAAGGCAACCAGGTCCTTGTCCTCGAGCATCTGCTCGTAGCAGACGTCGTAGGCGTAGGAGAGGTAGCTGGCAGTGGTGGTTTCCCAGATGCAGCCCTGGATCATGCCCATGCGGCTGCCACCATCGGATATGCCCCAGCCGTGCTTGGGGACGAAGCCCCGGTAGTCAATGTTGGGATAGATGTCGGCGAATCTGTCGAGCAGCACGCCGGCCTTGTGGGCGTTGGTGGGGTCGCTGGTGAGAACGTAGGCTTTGGCCAGCTTCTCGGCGGCGCCCATGCACTCGCACCACAGTTTCCATGTGTAATGAGCGATGATAGCCAGCTTGGCGTCGCCGTATTCCAGGCCAAAGCCGTCATCCACCCATTTCTTATGCTCGGGGTCCTTCGGGTCCGGATGGTCGGGGTTGAAGAGCAGGCTCTTGTCGGCCTTCTCGGGGTCGTACTCGCCCCGGTCGTCGAGGCCTGAAGCATAGTAAGCGCCATAGTCATTCGCGGGGAAGAATGTCTTGCAGTTCCTGCACTGCATCTTCCAGGGATGTTCCCGGCTGTTGTAGGCGTAGCGCAGGTAGTGGGCGGAGGCCCTGACTTTGAAGAAGTCATCGCCGCAATTCGGGCAGCCTGCGGTCCTGTGTATGCTGCAGGTGCGCGGCACCCACTGACTCGGGACCATGCGCCAGAGCTCTTCGTCCGACATCTCGACGTATGGCTTTGCGCTATTGACGGCTTTCTGCTGCTGGGACTTCGCCCAATCGTACTTCTCGACATTGGCGAGCGCATTGGCCCGCATCTCGGCGGTGACAATATGGCTGCCGGTCTTCGCGTCTGCTTGCGGGCAGGCGCAGGCCACAATTGCCACGGCAAAGACTGATACCAGGACAGCTTCCAGTGTCGTCATGATCATCCCTCCGTACTACTCTGTGATTTCCTTCTGCCATGTGACGCTCAGCGGTATCGTGAATTCGTCGCCCTCGGCTACGTTGTAGATGTAGCCCTTGTCGTAGTCCTTGGGATCAACGAAGCGCTCGATGAGCGTCTTGTC
>JAUWOG010000170.1 GCA_030612305.1 Armatimonadota bacterium
CACTTGTCCACCACGCTCTCCTCTGACAGGCTTCAGAACCCCGCCCATCCCCCCCATGAGTGCCTGGACCCCGCCCAGTTCTCTACTCGCGTAGGTCAGCCTTCCACGCGTAGGCACTCACGTCTTCGCAGTGGGTTAGGCTTCCAGCCCGACGCCCTGTTCTGGAACTGGAAGGCACTTATCCCCATCGCTGTTACGTAAGGTCCTTTTAGTAAACATCTAGTAGTCGTAGTAGCAGGAGACGGGATTGTGTGGATAAGCCTGCTTGCCTCATCTGCCTGACGGGATGAGGCTGTTGATGACTCTGGGGATAGACGCACCAGCTTTCCCACATCTCCCACACGCACAATATCCCTCCACATTCTCACCAACCTTATGCACACATTATCTTCAGCAAACCCACATCGCTTTCCTGCTCTGACGGCCCTTGCTTTTCCTGGTGGCGCAATCGTAGTTTGCCCATTCGCCCATCAAAGTCCTCTTCCCGCGCAAGACACCGCCGCGATGATTGCTGGCTGTCGTTCTTGACCTTCCTATCCGGCAGGCTCTATAATGTTACGCCTGTAACCGACCGTCGGCAACTGAGAACCGTCTCAGTTGTCTGACTTACTGTCTCGGCTGTTCACTCAGCTGACGGCGCGCTCGACTGACAGATGTTTCCTGCAGCGCATAACTCGCAAGTCAAGGGAGCCGGTGCAATGAGACTTCACACCAGACTGGGTATCTACATCCTGATAGCGTTGGTACTCAGCGTCCTCACCTTCATGGCGGGCTGTGGCGGAGGCGATGACAATATCATCTTCCAGAACGTGTCGGAACGTGCCGCTTGGGGCACTCTCGGCAAAGTCGCCTTCGCGTCCTGGGGTGGAAATGAGATCCGCTACATATACTCGCTGCTCGAAACCGGCGGCGGCATCACGCTGCTGACGTGGTCTGACAATGACGACGACTGGGCCGATGAGGGTGGAAAGCATCCGGCATATCGTCCCGATGGCGCCGTCATCGCGATGTCAGCGCGTCGTGGCGCTAACGATGGCATCTATACCATGGATGCCACGAATGGCGATCGGCTCGCCGCAGCCACACTCATCACCGCGCCTCCCAATGACGGTGCCGACACCATGCCGACCTGGTCCCCCGACTCCCAGACTATTGTCTTCGTCACCACTGAGACCACCGGCGACATGCAACTGGCGACTGTCGCACCTGACGGCACCGGCCGCGCGATCCTCCGCTCCGAGCCCGGCGTGGACCTGCTCTGGCCCAGTTACACTCGCGACGGCACCATGATCCTCTATGAGCGCAGAGCGCGGGGCGCCGAGCAGTCCGACATCTGGGCGTACGACGTAGCCGCCGCCACCTTCCAGGAGGTCCTCGCAACGCCCTTCGACGAGGGAGCGCCGGCTGCCGGACCGGGACAGATACCTGGCGGGCCTCCGGTCGTGCTCTTCCACTCCAACCGCCACAGTGTCAAGTACGACCTCTATGCTATGGACCTCGACGTCGCGAACCTGCCTCTGGGCGATGCCGACGTCCGGGCGGTGACTCAGACCTCCCGCAGCGACGGCTACCCGATCTGGTCACCGGACGGAACACATGTCGGCTTCATCCGCGACCGCGAGCTCTGGACTATGGTCTGGACTGATGTCGAAGCTGATCGCGCCTACCTCCGCTTGACCCGCCGCTACAGGTAGCCGTTCGCATCTCGACTGACAACTACCGGCGAAGGTTCAGACTGGGGCTGATGTCCCGTGTCGGCCTTCGCCTTTTCGTCTCACGTTGTGTGCGGACGCAGAGCGTCCTCCAGGAGGCCGACGAATGCAGTCCACGGACCTGGCGCTGATAGACACCCATTGCCATTTCAACCTTCCCCAGTTCGCCCCTGACTACCCCGACGCCGTGCGCCGGGCGGAGGACGCCGGCATCAGCGACATGATCGTGGTCGGATGCGACCTCGGCTCCAGCCGCCTGGCAGTCGAGATGGCGCAGAAGTACGACTGCCTCTGGGCAGCGGTCGGCATCCATCCCTGCGACGCTCAGGACGCCACTGCCGAGGCGATGGCACAGCTAGCGGAGCTTGCCGCCCGGCCCGAAGTCGTCGCCATCGGCGAAGGCGGGCTGGATTTCGTCTGCGAAGGCGGCCCAGCGCCCGACATCCAAGCCGCCGCCTTCGAGCGCTTCATCGCACTCGCCGCGCAACTCGACAAGGCGTTCATCATCCACAGCCGCAAGGGCGCCACCGACGAGGCGGTTCTCGATCTGCGCGCCCGCACCAGGACACCCGACCAGCGAGTCGTGCGCCACTGCTTCGTCGGCGACGCGGCGCTGCTGGACCGCTACCTCGAATGCGGATGCTTCATCAGCTTCGCGGCCAACGTGACCTATCCGCCGAATCACGCCCTGCGCGAGGCGGTCGCAGCCGTTCCCTCCGAGCGCATCGTACTCGAGACCGACTGCCCGGGCCTGCCGCCGCAAAGCCATCGCGGCAAGCGCAACGAGCCGGCGCTCATGCCCGAAATGGCCCGCAAAATCGCCGAAATACGCGGCACGACCCTCGCGGAAATCGCCGCTCTGACCACCCGGAATGCCCGCCAACTCTACGCTCTCGACACCTGACTTATCAAGATTTCCACACGGTTTCCCACATTCGCTCCAGACTACTCGTATCAGAGTGCCGCGCAGGCTGGCAACCCCACTTTTCCACACTTTCCACAGGATACTCCACAACGTTTTCACCGTTATCCACAAGTACCTCATTTGCATTAGCCCTGCTGCCGGCGAGCCTCGTGACAACGGAAGCAGCCCACAGCACTTTTCCACAATTCCCTCATGGGTTTTCCACAGCACTTTTCCACAATAGCCACAGGAAGCTACCTCATTGTGGCGCATTGCCCCGAAATACGCTCGCCGGCGCCGACTTATCAACATTCCGGACCTCCCCGAAACGCCACGAAGCCCGTATTTTCAGGGGCTGAGGTGATGTCGCGAGAAGCCGCGCGAGGCAGCGCATTCGCAGCGAGGGAACCGTCCGCGCAAGGCGCGATAGGGGAGAGGGCTCGGGCGCAGAATCCGCCTCGCCCGGCGACCGCTCGCCGAAGTGACCCCAAGGGTCCAGATTGCCCGTAGCGTGGTCTGGGCGATGCGGGACCAGGGCTTTTGCGACGAGGCCCTACCCCTCAAGAAAGCCTGTCGGCGCGGGGCTGCTGGAGACGAAAAGCGTCGGAGGCTTGGACCCCAGCGGGTCAGCGGTGGCGTGTACCAGAAGAAGGGGATGGTATTTTGGGGCGGGACGCAAGCAGCGCGTTAGGCTCCTGACCCCTGTGGGATTTCAGGGCGGGGAAAGGCCCAACCTCCCAACCCCGGGAACCAAACTTGTACAAGCCCATGTCAGGCCCTGAGGCCGCGCGGCTCCAACCCCCGAGGTGACCCTTGCAGCTCTCGCCCGAGCCCGACCCCGAATTGTTCACAAAGCGATTGATGCAAGAGTCGGGCTGGAAGCTGAGAACGCCGAACGAAGCGTTCTCACTTGAGCCCTGCAAACAACGCAGAGCTCAAGCCGACCTACGCGGGTAGTCCAGATTAGAGCCGCACCGGGATGCCGCGGGCGGCGAGGTCGCGTTTCACCTCGCCGACGGTCGTCTGGCCGAAGTGGAAAATGCTCGCGGCGAGCACCGCGTCGGCGCGGCCGACTGTCAGCGCCTCGTACATGTGATCGGCATTCCCCGCGCCGCCGGAGGCAATCACCGGGATGCCGACTCGCTCCGAGATGCGCCGCAACAACTCGATGTCATAGCCGCTAGTCGTGCCGTCGGCATCCATGGAGGTGACAAGCAGCTCGCCGGCTCCGCGCTCGGCGGCCTCGACCGCCCATTCCAGCGCATCGAGTTCCGTCATGTTGCGGCCGCCGTAAGTCGCCACCTTCCAGGTGATGTCGGCGTCCGGGTCGTGGCCGAGGTCATCAGCCGGCACCACGCGCCTCGCATCAATTGCGATGACGATGCACTGGTTGCCGAAGCGCGAAGCGGCCTCATTGATGAGGTCGGGATTCTGTATCGCCGCGGTGTTGATGGCGGTCTTGTCAGCGCCTGCGCGCAGCAGTTGCTGGATGTCCTCGACCGCGCGCGTGCCGCCGCCGACAGTGAAGGGAATGAAGACCTGCTCGGCGGCGCGGCGGACGATGTCGAGCATCGTCGGGCGGTGGTCAACCGAGGCGGTGATGTCGAGGAAGGCCAGTTCGTCAGCGCCCTGGCGGTCGTATTCCGCCGCCGCCTCGACCGGGTCGCCGGCATCAATGAGGTCCACGAACTGGACGCCCTTGACGACGCGCCCCTCGGTGACGTCGAGGCATGGGATGATTCTCTTTGCCAGCATGTGGATCACGCTCGTTTCTTGTGACGTGCCGCGGGCGGACGCTGTGAGCTGATACGACGCCAGGACGGCAAAGGTAACGGCGCTTCTGTGATGTTGCGCGAACCTGTGGCACTGGTAGCGCTGCTGCCAATAGCCTTGCTGCCAATCCGGACTATTCATGAGTGCGATCGCACACGCGGCAGGAACTGACAGGCAGACCGCTTGCGGGTGGGTACAGCCGGTTCTGCCAGGTAGCGCGAAATGACAGCCTGCAATTATGCGAACCGACTCGGGCTGGAAGCGGAGAATGGGACAAGCTATGCTTGTTCCATTCTCACCTGAGCGCGGCAAACGACGCCACGCTCAGGCCGAGCCACCCATTGATAAATGGTGCGACCCAAAACGTACGGATCAAACTCAAGCGCCTCGCTCCTGCAATTCAGGAGTAACAGTGTACTAGTAGCCCTGCTGGCGGAATTGCTCCTGCATTCTCTTGTTGAAATCCGGGCCGTCGGGGCGGTTGCCGCTGATGTAGTGGCTCGGCTTGAGGCCCTTTGCCAGGAGCTTCTCGATGACCTGGGCGAAGATCATCCAGCAGGTCATGATGGTGGCCGCTCCCGAGACGGGAATGACCTTCTCGGTCATGCCGGGGACCTCGAGCGCGGCGTCTCCATAGGGCGCGCAGTTGTCAATCACGATGTCGGCGACCTCGCCGATGCGCTTCCCGGATGGGTGTATGGCGTCAATTTCGGCACTGTACTCGAGCGAGGTGATGCCGATGACGGTGACTCCGATTTCGCGGGCGGCGATGGCAATCGCAACCGGTGCCACGCTGCGGCCGGATACGGAGCCGACGATGATGCAGTCGCCAGGCCTCATGCGGGAGGAGCGGACTGCGACACGAGCGGTCTCCGTGGACGTATCGTAGTGCTCCGCAGGCTCCTCGCGGTCGCGCTCGGCACCGCCGATGCTGTCGCGGACACTCAAGCTGAAACTGAATGGTTGGACTGAGACCAGGCCGCCGGCACGATGCAGCAAGTCGTGGTCGTTGCCGTGGCCGAGCGACGAGACGAAAAGCTGCCCGCCGGCAAGCTGGGCATCAACGATGGCCTCCGCGGCCCTGTCTGTCTGCTCCGCCGACTTGCTCTCGATATCGTCGAGTAGCAGGCGGATCCTGTCGAGGTATTTCATCTGCAACATTGCAATCGCCTCCGGGAAGTAGCAGTTTGTCAGTGCGGTCTGTCAGTTCTGTGTGATTACTCGGGCTGCCGGGAAGGCCGCCTGGGTCTGCAGAATGCGAGCGCGAAGCTGTGGGGTTATCTGCACATCGGCTGCCCGCATGACCTGCATGGCGGCAGCGACAACCATCTTCATCGGCACGACCTCGGGCACGAGCGAGGCGTCGTGGCGGAGGATGCTGTCGGCGAGTATCTGCCAGTAGAGCGGAGAGTGCTGAATCACACCGGCCATTCCCATCAACGGGTAGCCTTCGCCG
>JAUWOG010000190.1 GCA_030612305.1 Armatimonadota bacterium
GGCTCACTGTTGCCGCATTCCCGGCGCTGGTGGCCTATGACGTCACGGGGGGCAGCGTCTTCCCGGATGATGAGCCGATCTGAATGCCGCGCCTCGTTGCTACGGTGTCCCGGAGAGCGCGTCTAGCCGTTCCTGCGCACGCTTGGTCCACTCCGTCTCTCCCGCATAGTCGGCAATGAGCCCGCGATACACCTCGCGGGCGGGGCTGACGCGGCCGGCCTTCTCATAGCAGAGGCCTGCAGCATACAGCGCGCTCGCTGCAAGCTCCCGCGGAGCTTTGTCCTCGGCCACTCTGAGGTACAGCTTCGCCGCTTCCGCTAGCTCATTCTGCAGCCTGCTCAGCTCTGCGACCTCGAATCGTGCTTCTGCGCGCAGTGTGGCGTCTTCGCTCTCGACCAGACCCGCCAGCATCGCCGTCGCCTGGTCGAAGTGCTCCAGCTCCTTATGAGCGCGCGCCAGCACCAGCCTCGTCCGAGGCGTGTAGGGCGACTTCGGGAATTCCTCCAACGCCCGCAGCAGCAGCACCACTGCTTTATCCGGCTGCGAATTGCCCAGGTACGCCTGCCCCAGCAGGTGCAGCAGCGCCGGAAGCTGCTCCGGAGCCGCTGCCTCGGCCCCCGGCTCCAGCGTCGCCACCGCCCTCTCGTACTCATCCTGCTGCATCAGGATGTATCCTGCCCGCAGGCGCGCATCGAACGCTACCTGCGGCTCATCCGCCGTTTCCGCGGCCTTCAAAAAATGCTCCAGCGCCTCCCCTGACTTGTCGCTCTTCAGAAGCGCCCATGCCAGTTTGTAGTGCGCTTCATCCGCCAGCTCGGAGCCCTCATAGTCATCAAGCAGCCGCCCATAGAGCTCTGCCGCAACCGCAAAATTGCCCTGCTTGTAGCGTAGCTCACCCGCCCAGAACAACGCATCAGCCGCCAACTCGTGCTGCGGATACTGCTCGGCGAGTTTCAGATATGTCTCCGCTGCCGCCAGCGGCTTGTTGCCCTCTGCGTAGGTGTCTGCAAGCTCGAAGAGCACCTCAGCAACCCATTGTGCTTCCGGCTCGGCGGCCAGTGCCTGCTCGAACTGCTCCGCCGCATCCGCATGTTTCCCCATCCGCGCCAGAGCGACCCCGAACTGCACCCGCGCCTGTGCGCGCTGTGTCGCCTCCGGGAACTCCTTCAGGAAGTGCTTGTAGGCAAGGGCAGCAGTCTCGTACTTCTTCGCCGCCATCCGAGCATCGCCGGCACCGAGCAGCGCCGGTCCCGCCCACTCGCTCTTCTTGTCGGCCTGGTACGCCTCGACATACGCATCCGCCGCCTCCTGCCAGTTCCCCCGCTCATAGTGAGCCTCTGCCAGCAGACAGAAGAGCTGCGGTCTCCTCGCCTTCGCAGCCCCGTCCGCCTCCATCTGTGCAATCGCCTTGGCGGCGGCCTCAAGCTCCCCTGTCGCCATCTGCACCAGCGTCAACCCGACACGCGCCTCGGACGCCGCCGCGCTGTCCGGGTAATCTGTCATGACCTTGCTGAATGTCGCCTCAGCCTCCGCCATCTGGTCGAGATGCCGATACGCCTGGCCGCTGACCACGAGGGCCTCCGCTGTCTTCCGGTGATCCGGATGATCCTTCAGGAGGACGCCCGCCAGCTCCAATGCCGTGCCGAATTGCCCCTCGCTCAGAGCCAGCCGCGCAGTCGTCACACTGCTCCGTGCCGCCATGTCGGTCTTCGGATTCTCCGTAATCAGCGATGCCAGCGCAGCCAGCGTCTCCTTCGTCGGCTCCTGCTCGTGCGCCACCCAGGCAGCCTCATATCTGGCGGACAGCGCCAGTTCCTCATCATCGCCGGCCAGCTCTGCCACCTTCTCGTAAGCGGCCACCGCCTCCTCAAAACGCCCTGCGACATAATGAAACGCAGCCAGGCGGACATACGCCTTCGCCGTCAGTGCATGATCCGGATGGCGCTTCACAAACTCCTCAAATGCCGCGATCGCCTGCTGGCCCTTTCCTCCGTCAAGTTGATATGCGACGCCCTCGAAGTACCTCGCCGTGGCTGCATGAGGATTGTCCTTGTCGGCAGCGGCCTTCGCGTACAGCGCTGCGGCCCCGGCGTAGTCCTTCGCCGCAAAGAGTGCGTCGGCGGCCTGCAGCCCTGCATCCGGCGCTATCGGGCTCTCGGGGAAGCGCTCGGCCACACTGAGAAACGTCTCGCTGGCCTCCGCGAACTTCTTCTGCGCCAACTGCACCTGACCGACCGCCGCCAGCGCATGGGGCGCGAATTCGCTGTCCGGGTATTTCGTGACCACGCGCTGGTAGTGGCTGGTAGCCTCCTTCGGCTTGCCGAGCTTCTGATACGACTCACCGAGCCGGTAGAGCGCGTCGGGTGCCAGAGGACTGTCGGGGAACTTGTCGAGCAGCTTATTGAACGTGGCCACCGTCGCCGTGGCATCGGTTTCTCGCTCTATCATGGCGATGGAGTACAGCGCATAGGCCGCGTACTCCCCTTGCGGTGCGATTTCGAGACTCTCTCGGTACGCAGCCATCGCCGCCGCTTTGGCCCCCGCCTGGTAGTGTGCCTCGCCCAGCCAGTAAGCCACCTTGTCCGC
The DNA here is from genome assembly GCA_030612305.1 of Armatimonadota bacterium. GTDB lineage: Bacteria > Armatimonadota > Zipacnadia > Zipacnadales > UBA11051 > UBA11051. The sequence continues at coordinate 2,587 of JAUWOG010000190.1, forward strand.
GATGTCGCTCTTCGGGAATTTTTTCGCAATCTGCCCGAGTATCTCGGCAGCCTCGCCGTAGCGCCCAAGCTGAAACAGGCAGTTGCCGGCCCGGAAGTACCCATCATCCGCGTCTGACCAGTCCGGATGTTTCTCAATCACCTGCCGGTAGCTGCCCAGTGCCTGCTCGTAGCGCTGCAGATGGAACTGGCACTCACCGGCGGCGAAGTGCGCCAGTGGCAGCCCTTCGTGGCCCGGATTCTGCGCCACAAACTGCTGATACAGCTTCAGGGCATCCTCCCATTTTTCCGCCTCCAGCGCCCGTCCAGCCTGCAGCAGCAAATCCCCCGCCAGGCCCTGAGCGAGAGCCGGCACCGAGACCAGCGCAAGCACGACCAGCAACACCGCAACACCCGGTGCTGGCTGCCATCTGTTGTCCTTCCCCCCCGGCCCTCTTCCCATCGCCATCGAAAGCTCCTTCGCCAATCCTCCCCCGTCGAAAGTTCCCGGGCTGTCACAATGCCACGCAGGTGCGTACTATTTAGTCAAACGACGCCACCAACAGTTGCAGGACTCTAGCCCATCTGCGGCAACCACTCACTGGCCACCCATGCGCAGTCCCATATCGGCCAGCACTCCCCGCAGTTTTCGCTTCCCTTCATCAGACATCGGCCCGGCGGGTCGCATCGTCGGCCCCACAGGCAGCCCGATTGCTCTGGCGGCTTCCTTCACCGGGTCCGGCACCGTGCTCAGAGGGAAGCAGCGCCGCAGCGGAATCAGCTCCATCTGAGCATTCCAGGACCCCGCCAGATCCCCGGCCTCGAATCGCTCGTAGATGCGCACCACGAGTTCCGGCACGACATTCGCCGTCGCGGCGACCGCGCCACAGGCCCCCGCACTCAAGCCCGCGCAGATCAATGCGTCGCTGCCGTTCATCACCGCAAAACCATCCGGCGTCAGGCGCAGATACTCCATGGTATTGGTCAGGTCCCCGCTCGAGTCCTTGACCCCGACGATATTGTCAATCTCAGCGAGGCGAACGAGCGTCGCCGGCTCGATGTTGAGGTGGGTCCGACTCGGCAGATTGTACAGCAGCACCGGCAGTTGTGTAGCCTCAGCGATCGCGCGGAAGTGCGCGTACAGTTCCTCCTGCCCCGGCGAGATGAATGAGGGCGTGATGACTGAGACTCCGTCGGCGCCGCCATTCTCGGCTGCGCGCAGGTTCGCCAGCGACGCACGCGTCGTCACTCCACCCACACCGGCGAACACCGGCACCCGCCCCGCCGCAGCCTCCACATATCCCGCTGTGACCGCCTCACGCTCCCCAACCGTAAGCGCGTACGCCTCGCCGTGTGTGCCCAGCACGAACAAGCCGTGTACACCCCCGCTCAGCACGTGCTCTGTCAGGTCAGCTATGCCCTCCGTGTTGATGGTCTCATCCTCATGCAGCGGCGTCAACATCGCGGGGAGAATCCCCCGCAGCGAGAAATCCATTACCATACCCTCCGTTTGTGTTGCCCCTTCATGCCGTCACGCAGCCGCCGCAGGGCCACCATGACTTCATCGGCATCTTCGGCACCGGCATCTCGGCCACTGAAGCGCGCCACCGCGTAGCGCTTCACTATCGCCCCGGCATCAGCCCGCACGTGCGCGAGACCATCCGGAAGCCGTGCGACGAATTCCTCAGCCGCTACTTGCGGCTCGTCGGCCACCCCCGTCGTCGCGAGCAGTTCCCTCATCCGCCGGTACGCCCACGTAATCCGCTCCCGAGAAGTGCTATTCAGCGGCGGGCGGCTCCGCTGCATTTCCAGGTAGCCACGCGACCCGATCAAAAGTAGCACTGACAGCAGGATTACAGCCCCTGCCGCCGGCCAGTAGGCACGCGCATATTTCCCGACCACACTCAGCCTGCCCTTCACCGAGGTGGCCGCATCCTGCCATACATCTCCGAAGGTCCGCTGCTCCTCATCGCGGGCCGCCGGAGTCGGCTCGAACGCCATCCCCCCGCCGTACGGCATATAGACCTCCGGCCATGCGTGAGCATCCTCACCCCGCACCACGTAGAGGTCCTCCTCGGCGTCTCTCGCCTCGCCGCGCATGAAGCCGACCGCCCACCGCGCAGGCACGCCGATGTTGCGGCACATCAGCACCATCGCCGTCGCGAAATGGTAGCAGTATCCCCGCCGCGTTTTGAACAGGAACGCAGAGACCAGCTCATCCGGCCAGCCCGACGGCGCCCGCAGGTCATACTCATATTCATACGCCAGATGCAGCTCGATAGCCCGCACCTTGTCGAATACGGTTGCCTCATCGGCAGCCAGCTTCTCCGCCAGCTTCCTGATGCGCGGGTCCAGGTCCTCCGGCAGCGCCAGGTTCGCCTGCTTCTCTTCCTCGCTGATGGGGAACTCGATGCCCCGCGCTGTTGGCAACGTCGGCGGGCTGCGCGAGACCACCGTGTAGCTCCCGTCACCACCCAGGTAGCTGCGCGGCCCCACCGTGCCATCCGTGCTGTACCGGAGGTCGCCCACGCGCCCCTCCAGAGAAACCGGATACAAGGGCACCGGAGTGGCCGTGGCAAAGTACACGTGCGGCCTGAAGTGCGCCACCATCTCGACTGCTTCATAGCCCAGCCCCGAGCCCTCCAGAGGAATCTCCCAGCGACCCGCCGCCGCCGCATGAGCTCTCTTCAGCGCCAGGTCCCGCAGCCACGTCCGCTTCGAGTACTCCGTGTACGAAGTCGTTCGCCACCTCGTCGGTCGCTCGCACACGACTTCCATGACGATCTGTCGACCCTCCGGCGGACGCATACGCGGCAGCCACAGCGATACCGGCGGAGTGTAGTCGGTCCTTAGTGTCATGAAGTGCCGCACGAGCATGTGCGAAAGGTATCTCTGGATATTCTCCGTCACCGTGGACGAAAGCTGCGCGCGCGCCGTCCAGAACCCG
>JAUWOG010000265.1 GCA_030612305.1 Armatimonadota bacterium
CGGCCCATTGGGAATAGGCGGCGACCGGGCCGGTCGGGGAGGCGCTGAAATGTGCCGCGGCGGCCAAAGCCCCATCCTCGGCGGCGGTGAGGTCGGTGTCGCCAGAACTCTACCCTGTCGCGAGGAAGATGCGGCAGCCGGGGGCGGCGCTGAAAAGGACCGGAGCGGCGCAGAACTCGTAGCCCCACCATTGGAGGCCGTCGTCGCTGAGGCCGGAGATGAGCGACCAGTCAGCAGGTGTATGTGCCCAGCCGAGGGCACAGACCGCCCGGCCCGCAATGAGTTCGGCTCTGATGAGGTCGTCCGGAGATGAGGCATCAAGGAGTCGGGCGTCCTCAAAGCCGAGGTCGGCGAGCGTCTCGTCGAGACGTGTCCAGCGGCTCTCGACAGCGGCGGCGAGGGAGAAGTCCTCATCAACGCGCAGCATGAAGGCGGCGTTGAGCAGGCCCATGAGGCGGGAGTAGGCCACGTGGAGGCCGGCGGCGTCAAGGGCGGAATGCAGGCAGACGGCGAGGCCGCAGAGGCCCGTGCTGCGGCGCGGCAGGATGAGCTGAGCGGCGTCGAGGCGGGGGCCTTGCGGCGGCCCTGAAGGTTGTTCGAATAAGCGTTTCGGCGACATCTGATGAGGCTCCTGGTGTGTGTGGGCCGGGGGCTAGAGGCCCAGGTCGGCGGCGATGCCCTGCATTGCCTCGAGTACGACGCCGATGTGGTCGCCGAGTTCGAGGCCGAGTTGCTCTGCGCCACGGATGATGTCGTCGCGCTTGACAGCCGCGGCGAAGGACTTGTCCTTCATCTTCTTGCGGACGGACTTGACCTTGACACTGGCGAGCTTCTTGTCGGGGCGCACAAGGGCGGTGGCTACGATGAGGCCGGTCAGCTCGTCAACTGCAAAGATGGCCTGCTTCATCCGGGTGTCGCGCGGCTCTCCGGTGTGGTCGGCATGAGCCAGCACGCCCTCGACAATCTCTTCAGGCCAGCCCTGCTCGCGCAGTATCTCCACGCCCTTGAAGGGGTGGTCGCTGAGGTCCGGGTAGCGCTCGTAGTCGAAGTCGTGCAGCAAGCCGACTAACGCCCACGTTTCCTCATCCTCGCCGAAGCGCCGGGCATAGGCCCGCATCGCAGCTTCGACAGCAAGGGCGTGCTTGATGAGGTTGGGGTTGGTGGTGTACTCGGTCAGCAATTCCATCGCGTCATCGCGTGTCACGTCTTCACCTCCGGCAGATTTGTCTGATGTCTCCGGCTGGATGTCTGTGCAGTGGATTCCCGCGTGCGGAGCGGGCAGGGCTCTAGATGGGCAGGCTGCCGGAGATGGCCTGCATTGCGTCGAGCACGAGGTTGATGTGATCGGCGAATTCGAGGGCGGCATGATCGCTACATTCGTGGCCAAGCTGCTCAGCGCTATGGATGATCTTGTCGCGCTTCATGGCCGCGGCGTAGGACTTGTCCTTCATCTTCTCGATGACACATTCAATCTTCACGCCGGCGAGCATCTTGTCAGGGCGCACCAGCGCGGTGGCTGCGATGAGGCCGACCAGTTTGTCAGTGGCGAAGAGGGCCTTCTTCATCAGTGTGTCGCGCAGCTCTCCGGCATGATCGGCATGAGCCAGGACGGCCTCGATGACCTCATCAGACCAGCCCCACTCCCGCAGTATCTCTACGCCACTGAAGGGGCGGTCAGCCAGGTCCGGGCAGCGCTCCCAATGGAAGTCGTGCAACAGGCCGACGATGCCCCACAGTTCCTCATCCTCACCAAAGCGTCGCGCATAGGCACGCATCGCAGCTTCAGCGGCGAGGGCGTGCTTCATGAAGGCGATGCCGGTGATGTGCGCCCGCAGCAGTTCTATTGCGTGATGCCGTGTCAGGTTGTCGCCTCCGGCAGGTTTGTTCGGTGTCTCTGGTGAATTTCGACAGTGACCATGGCAACTCCTGCATCGAGACGAGAAAGATGGCTGCGTTCGGACCCGTGGGCGGTGGCAATTCTGCTGCTATACTGTCTCGCTGTGAGCTTTCCATTCCTGCTGGGGCGGCTGCCGTATGAGGATGATGCGGGCCGCGAGACGATGCCGCAGATGGAGCACTATGGCAAGTGGCTGCAGCAGGGGCGGCTCGCGCTCTGGAACAATGACCTGGGCAGCGGGTACTACCAACATGCCAGCGGGCAGTCAGCCATGCTGTACCCCCCCAACCTCATCCTGTACCGCCTCCTGGATTGGGCGACGGCGTACCGGGCGTCGCTCGTGCTCCATCTGCTGGGAGCGTGTGTGTTCGCATACCTGTTTGGTGCGGCGGTGGGCCTGAGGCCGATTCCTGCTGTGCTGCTGGCGTTGTGCGTCGCCGGCGGCGGGGTCATGGCTGCGCACCAGATTCACATCAACATCGTCATGGGGCTGAGCCATGTCTTTGCGATGCTGTGGCTGGGGACGCAGTGGCTACGGATGGACCGGGCCTGGCCGTGGGCGCTTGCCGGGGCCGGCTCCCTGGGCCTGAGTCTGCTCGGAGGGCAGCCGCAGTACGTGTGGCTGGGTGTCCTGATGCTGACTGTCTATGGGCTGGTGGCGTGGCGGAGCAAGGAAGCGCAGTTCTGCGGGCTGAAATCGCTGGTGGCGAGGGTGGCATTGGTGGTCGGCGGCGGCGTGGGGATCGGTGCGGCGCAGGTGGTGCCATTGTACTACTACGCCCGGAGGTTTCCGCGTCCGGAGCCGGCAGGGCATTATGACTTCGTGACGGCAGGGAGCTTTGAGTGGGCCGACTTCGCGCGGTTCCTCGTGCCTGCAGCGGGGCTCAAAGGCGACATGGGGATGGCGTACTGGGAAAGCTGCGGGTACGTGGGCATCGCGGCGCTGCTGCTGGCGATGCTGTGCCTGACAGGCGGCGGGCGCTGGGGTTTGCGGAAGCGGTACGGGGTCGCGCTGGTGGCTGTCGGCGGGCTGCTGATGCTCGGGGGGAATACGCCGCTGTATCACCTGCTGGCCGAGGTGCCGCCGCTGTCGCTGTTTCGCGTGCCGGCGCGGAATGTGCTGCTGGTAGCGGTGGGCCTGGCGCTGCTGGCCGCTGAGTATCTGCAGGGCTCGATGCGGGCCGGTGGCATGAAGCGCGGACGGCTGCAGACCGGCCTCGTAGTGGCGATTGTGGCGGCGCTGACGGGGCTTGCGGGCCTGCTGCTCATACACACAAGCCACGACGCGGGCGTGCATCCCGGCATCTGGGGCGAGTTGATGCTGGCAGGTGCCATCCTGGGGGCGATGGCGACCATATTACTGAGGGCCAGGCGCGGCGGGAATGAACTGGCGTGGGTCGCGGTTGCATGTACGATTGTGCAACTGGCGCTTGTGTGGCGGGTGCTGAATCCGACGGTGCCGGCGGAGTTCTGGCGGGAGCCTCCGGGCGCAGCAGTCGTCTGCCAGAGCCGGACGGTCCATATCGGTGAGAGGGTGGCCTGTCTGGCGGCAGGAACGCCGACCTATCCGGCGGAGGATGCGTCGCGCGGCGAGGTTGCTGACTGGCGCGACCGGCTGGCGGCTAACACCTGTGCGGTGTTCGGAGTGCCCAGCGCGCTGCTCGGTGACGCGATTCTGCCGCTGGGGGCGATCTACATGGACACCCACCTGCGCGGCAAGGCGGACGAGGCGGCGAGGCTGGCGGACTTCTGCACGCGGCAGGGGATCAAGTGGGTGACCATGCCGCCCGAGCCGCTGGGTGCGCCATGGGTGCGGCCCGATGCCGAGCGGCAATACCTGTATGAGAACCCGGCCTGCGTGGGGCCGTTCTATCTGTGCGAGGAGACGGTGCCGGGCCCAGGGGGCTTTCCACGTCCTGCGCCAGTGGGTGGGCCGTATGACTTCCAGGCGGTGAGATGCCGAGTGGACGGTCCGGGGCTATTCCTGCTTGAGTTCAGCGCGGCACGGCCGGCGACGCTGTTCGCCATGGAGAGCCACTATCCGGGCTGGTTTGCGGCGCTGGACGGAAGGCCGGCGGACCTGGGGCTGGCGCATCCGGGAGGCATGTTCATGCAGATGCCGGTGCCTGCAGGGGAACATGAGGTGCGGCTGAGCTTCGAGCCGTGGGACTATGACATCGGCATCGGGGTGACGGTTGCGACGGCGGGGCTGATGCTGCTGGCGCTGGGGTTGTGGGTGTCTCGGCGGCGGCGGGTGAAGCCGAGAGATTGATGGTGCCGGAGCCCGGACTCGAACCGGGACGCCCCGAAGGGCTTGGGATTTTAAGTCCCATGCGTCTGCCAGTTCCGCCACTCCGGCAACCTGTGGTAAGATTAGCACAGATTCCAGCGTGCGTCCATAGTGTGGAGGCGGGCGCTGTATTGCTGCGAGGGGTGCGGGCATGGCGGATGCTTCGCATCGGGGATGCTGCGCATCCCGGGGAGAAGGAAATGGGAGACGAGAGATTCGAATTCCGGCCCATCGGTGTCATCCATACGCCGTATCAGGCGAAGGAGGGGACGCCGATACAGGGCGCGTTCGAGCCCGATGCGGAAGGCACCGTCGAGGTCTATGAGGAGTTCGCCGAAGGGCTCAAGGACATCGAGGGTTTCAGCCATATCTATGTATTCTACCTGTTTCATAGGTCGGAGGCGTACAAGCTGCACTGCAAGCCGTACCGGGATGATGAGGCGCGCGGAGTCTTTGCAGGTCGAGCGCCGAAGCGCCCGAAGCAGCTCGGGATGGCGGTGGTGCGGCTGCTGAAGCGGGAGGGGAATGTCCTGACGATAGGCGAGGTTGATATGCTCGACGGGAGCCCGCTGCTGGATATCAAGCCGTATGTGCCGC
>JAUWOG010000123.1 GCA_030612305.1 Armatimonadota bacterium
GAGCTGGCCGACCCCGCCGACCGCCGCTACCTGCATCCCTTCATCAACTGCACCAACTGCGGCCCGCGCTACACCATCATCCGCTCCATGCCCTATGATAGACCCGCCACCTCGATGGCGCCCTTCCCGATGTGCCCGGACTGTGCGGCGGAGTATGATGACATCACCGACCGGCGCTATCCTGCCCAGCCGGTGGCCTGTCCCAACTGCGGCCCGAGACTCTGGCTGGAGGCAGACGGAGAGCGCACCGAGGGTCATCAGGGAATCGTGGCTGCGCAGGAACTGCTGGTCGGCGGCAAGATACTCGCCATCAAGGGCCTCGGTGGCTTTCATCTCGCCTGTGATGCGACGAATCAGCAGGCCGTCGAGCGTCTCCGGGAGCGCAAGCACCGCGAGGAGAAGCCGCTGGCGGTCATGGTGGCGGACATCGAGACTGCCGAGCGCGTGGCAGACATCTCGGAGGAGGCACGCCGGATGCTGCAGAGCCCGCAGACGCCGATTGTCCTGGCCCGCAAGCGCCTGCCCGAACGCCTCGCCCACGCCGTGGCTCCTGACAGCAGCGACTACGGTATCATGCTCCCCTACACGCCCGTCCACCACCTCATCATGCGGACGGGGACGCGACTCGGAGAGCGTGCCTTCACAGCCCTGGTCATGACCAGCGGCAATGTCAGCGACGAGCCGCTGTGTATCGGCAATGAGGAGGCGCGCGACCGGCTCGGTCACATCGCCGACGGCTTCCTGCTCCACGACCGCGAGATCCTCGTCGGCTGTGATGACTCGGTGGTCCGGGACAGTGCCGCAGGGCCGATTGTGCTGCGACGGGCCAGAGGCCATGTGCCCTTTCCGGTGCGGCTCGGGGAGCAAGTCACGCCCGTGCTCGCGCTCGGCGGCAATATGAAGAACACCGTCTGCCTGACCACCGGCAACAATGCCTTCATCAGCCAGCACCTGGGCGACCTCGAAGACGCCATGGCCCTCCAATATTTCACCCAGGCGGCAGAGCACCTGATGGACCTCTTCCAGACGCGACCGCAAGCGCTAGCCTGTGACCTGCATCCCGATTACCTGTCCACACGCTATGGCAAGCGGTGTGCCGCAGAACTGGAAATCCCGCTCATCCAGAGCCAGCACCATCACGCCCACATCGTCGCCTGCATGGCCGAGAACCGCGCTTCCGAGCCGGTCATCGGCCTCGCCTGCGACGGTGCCGGCCTGGGTGAAGACGGCACCGTCTGGGGCTGCGAAATCCTGCTGTGCAATTACGACAGCTACGAGCGCCTCGGGCATCTCAGATACGTCCCGCTGCCGGGTGGCGACATGGCCGTCAAGCAGCCGTACCGCGTCGCCATGGCCTGGCTGCATGAACTATACGGGGCCGAAGCCGTCGGGCTAATCGAGAAGCTCTATCCGCCTGAGGTGGCATCATCGTGGCCCGTGTTTCAGCAGATGATTGCGCGCGGCATCAATGCGCCAGTCGCGTCCTCGGCAGGCAGGCTCTTTGATGCGGTCTCATCTCTGCTCGACATCTGCCAGGAGGCCACATACGAGGGCCAGCCGGCGATTATGCTCGAAGGAGTCGCAGACCCCTCCGCCGGCACGGATATTGATTTCGACATCAGCGCCGAGAAGCTGCTGATGGACCCGGCTCCGCTGCTGAGAATGGTCGTGCAGCAACGTCTCTCAGGAGCGCCGGTGGCAGAGATCGCCGGCGCGTTTCACAGTGGCTTTGTGAGGATGCTCGCGCAAGCCGCCCGCGCCGCATCTGAGCGCACCGGCCTGAAGACCGTTGCGCTTTCCGGCGGGACCTTCGCCAATCGCATACTCGTCGAAGGCCTGGCGGAGTCCCTCCGTGCCGCCGGCCTGCAGGTCCTTCTGCACCGCGACCTGCCGCCGGGAGATGGCTGCCTCTCACTCGGCCAGGCCGTCATCGCGCATTATCGGCTCGCCTGAACAAGCGGCAGGTGGCTGTCGAAAGAGCAGCGAAGGAACTACTCTGACTGAAGACAAGATGATTGTGATTTCCTGGCGAAATGCTGCACAGCTTTTCGGGATTGCGTGGCCCATACGACTCGTGGATTGAATGATGCCCAACAGTTGACACCACTTTGGGGAGGCAGGTCAGATGAACGCACGTGAAGCTGCTAACCACGTTCTAAGCGAAGCGGGCGAGCCGCTGCATGTCAAGGAGATCACCCGACGCATCCTCGTGGACCAGTCGTGGAAGGGAAGTAGCAAGACGCCCGAGGCGACGGTTCATGCGGCTATCGCTATGGACATCAAGAAGAAGGGCGAGGGTTCGGTCTTCGTGCGCGTAGAGCCAGCCACCTTCGGGCTGCGAGAATGGGGTCCTGGGCCAGGCGTAGAGGGAAGAGGCAAAACCTACTCGTTCACTGAGGCTGCCAAGAAGGTCCTCGAGCAATTCGGGGATAAGCGCCCGATGCACTACGGGGACATCACGGCTAAGGCCTTGGAGATGAAGTGGGTCAGTACTAAAGGCCTAACACCTGAGGCAACCATGTACTCCCAGGTAATAACCGAGATCAAGCGCCAGAAGAGCCGTGGGGAGCAGCCTCGTTTCGTGAAGCATGGGAGGGGGTACTTCGGGCTTTCGCGGTGGATGGGTGAAGGCCTTGCTTTCGAGATCGAGCAGCACAATCGTCGGGTTCACAAAGCACTTCGCGACAAGTTGCTGGAGATGGCCCCGAGTCGTTTCGAGGAGCTGATTGGGGAGTTGCTTGCCGAACTCGGCTTTGAGGACATCGAGGTGACAGGTAGGGCCGGGGATGGAGGCATTGACGTGCGGGGTACTCTGCTTGTAGGTGACGTGATCCGAACGCGCATGGCGGTACAAGCGAAACGCTGGAAGCCAAGCAACCGCATTCAAGCTCCGGTCGTGCGGAACGTTAGGGGCAGCTTGGGCACCCGCGAACAAGGACTAATCATCACTACTAGCGGGTTCAGCAAAGGAGCCCACGAAGAAGCAGCCCGAACCGACGCGGCCCCCGTTGGCCTCATGGACGGAGACCAGCTTGTGGCACTGCTGATAGGAAATGACATCTACATTTCCCGACAGAGCCACGACATCATCCAGCTCGAGGCCCAGGAGCAAGAGGACGACTGAAACCACGGACCCATTGTGGCGGAGACTACCTTCCGTTATGGCACCTGGCAGGGCGGGGAAATGGTGCTTGAAGGCGAGGAGTGAGCCGTTAGCGAACGCACACGGGTATTGTGGCGAAACTACCATACGCAAGCGAGACGACGGCTGGGCCAGCCTGGTGAGCTTTGCGGGGCAAAGCTCCCTGCGACAGGCCCCTCCATTACGGCCCTGCGACAGGCCACGCCATCACGACTGCGGATCTCAAAGCATCGGCGTAGGACTTGGGTTGAGTGCAATGCGTACAACCGCGATTGCGGCCTGATAGCATAAGAGGAGAATACATAAATGTGCCTGGCGATTGCCGGCTGTATAGTGGAGATAGAGGACCGGGAGGCGCAAGTCAAGATCGGTGACACACTCGTCGCCACGCGGCTTGACCTCATCGGCGAGGTGAAAGTCGGCGACTATGTGCTCGTACATGCCGGCTTCGCCATCAATACCATAGAAAAGGAAGAGGCCGAGGAGCTCGAGCAGATCTGGGCCGAACTGGGAGGCGGGGCCTGGTGAGTACGATTGCGCGCTGCCGGGAACTCGCCGCCACCATCGCCGCCGCGAAGCCTCCCCCGATGACGATAATGGAGGTCTGCGGGACGCATTCCCATGCCATCGCCCGCTACGGGCTCAAGCAGCTTCTGCCGGATGAGGTGCGCTTCGTGTCCGGGCCGGGCTGTCCGGTCTGCGTCACCGCCGACAGCGACCTCGATGCCATCGTGCAGATAGCCGCGCAGGGGGCCATCATCGCCACGTTCGGTGATATGGTGCGTGTGCCGGGGCCGCGCGGGAGCCTTGCCGAAGCCCGGGCCGCCGGAGCCGATATCCGCGTGCTGTACTCGCCGCTGCAGGCTCTGCAGCTAGCCCGCGAGAACCCAGCTCGCCAGGTTGTCCTGGTGGGCATCGGCTTCGAGACCACCGTTCCCAGCATCGCCGTGACCGTCTCCGAAGCGGCTCAGCGCGGCCCGGATAACTTCAGCATCTACAGCGCGCACAAGGTCGTCCCACCCGCGATGAAAGCTCTCGTCGAGGACCCCGAGGCGCAGATTGACGCGTTCCTCTGCCCGGGGCATGTCAGCACCATTATCGGTGCCTCGGCCTATGAATTCCTCGCCGGCGACTACGAGATTCCCTGCGCCATCGGCGGCTTCGGCCCGACCGACATCATGGAGGCGGTCTTCGCGCTCATCGGGCAGGTCAAGGGCGCTACCGCCTATGTTGAGAACTGCTACACGCGCGCCGTGCAGTACGAGGGCAATACGCTCGCCCAGTCGCAGATTGCCGAGGTCTTCGCCCCGGCCGATGCTGAGTGGCGGGGTCTCGGCGTCATCCCGGCAAGCGGCTTGCACTTGCGGGAGGAATACTCCCATCTCGATGCAGAGAGCCGATATGAACTTGAGGCCGCGATTGAGCGCGATCCGGGTCCGTGTATCTGCGGCGATGTCCTGCAGGGGAAGGCGCTGCCGGCTGAGTGTCCGGCGTTCGGGACTCGCTGCACACCGGCCTCCCCGATCGGCCCGTGCATGGTCTCTTCGGAGGGCTCCTGCGCGGCGGCGTTCAAGTACCAGGAAATCTGAGGCGCACCCCCAGACGCTGAAAGGGCAGTTGTCCATGGACATCTCTGACAGCTCACAGACAGTAACACTGGGCCACGGCAGCGGCGGCGCGATGATGCAGCAGCTTATCACCGAGCAGCTTCTGCCCGCTCTTGGGGGGCAGTCAGCGGAGGGCCTCGAGGACGCCGCGATACTCGATATCCCTGCCGCAAGTATCGCCTTCAGCACCGATTCCTTCACCGTGCAGCCGCTCTTCTTCCCCGGGGGGGACATCGGCAGCCTGGCAGTCCATGGCACGGTGAATGATGTGGCGATGCGTGGAGCGAGGCCGCGCTACCTCAGCCTCGGGCTCATCATCGAGGAGGGCCTGCCACTGGACACACTCCGCCGCATTGTGGAGTCCATCGGGCAGGCAGCGCGCGACTGCGATGTCATCATAGCCTCGGGGGACACGAAGGTCGTCGGCAGAGGGGCTGCCGATAGCATCTTCATCAATACCGCCGGCATCGGCGAGTGTGGCGACCATACCCCCTCCGTTACCGCCGCGAGGCCCGGTGACACGGTCCTCGTCAACGGCACGCTCGGCGACCACGGTGTCGCGGTGATGATCGCGCGCGAGGACCTGCAGATATCCGCCGCCGTCGAGAGCGACACCGCACCGCTGCATACACTCGTCGCGGCGATGCTGGAGGCCAGCGGTGAGGCCGTCCACACTCTCCGCGATCTGACCAGAGGCGGGCTCGCCGCAGGCGTCAATGAGATAGCCTCGGCAGCGGGAGTCGGGATCACGCTGGAGGCAGTGGCGATTCCGGTTCGACCTGAGGTGGGCGGTGCCTGTGAGATCCTCGGCCTCTCGCCCTACGCGGTGGCCAACGAGGGCAAGCTCGTCGCCATAGTCGCGCCTGAGGCCGCAGAAGCAGTGCTGGCCGCGATGCGTGCCCATCCGCTCGGCCAGGACGCCTGCGTCATCGGTGAGGTCTCGGCCGAGCCGGTGGCGACTGTCCGCCTCCATACTCCCATCGGCACGACTCGCATCCTCGAGCTCCCCGCCGGAGAGCTGCTGCCCAGGATTTGCTGAGTGTGTGCCTGATGCAGATGTATAATTAGTGTGTACATCAGCACCTCTAAGTGGTAGAATCTGGGTGCGGAGGTGACGTATCCTGAGCATGCGGTGCGTCGCATGGCAGTGCGCAGGGGGCGGTCAGAAGCCCAATATTTGAGAATAGCCATTTGGAGCGAATAGGTCGAGGCTTGATAGAAGGAGGCGAACTGGAATGGGCGGATGGTCAAGACGGTTCGCATGCGTGGCTGCAGGTGTGTTGCTGGTGGCCACTTGTTGGACTGGGATGGCCGCGGACCGGGATGGCACTGCGCAGCAAGCGCTCCGCATCGCGCAGGCAGAGACGAAGGCTGACGCGGCTGAGCGGGAAGCGAAGACACGGATCGCGCGCGAAAACCTCCAGAAAGCGGGCGAGGCATTGCGCGAGAAGCAACTTACCGAGGCAAGGGCCGCAGCCGAGAAAGTCCTCGAGGCGCTTGGTAACGCCGAAGGCGATCAAGAAGAAGAGCGCACTTTGCGTCTGGAAGCGCTAGCTATCGTGTGCAGCGCCACCTTTTTCGCCGACAAGGAGCGGTGGCGAGAAGCGACGCACGAGGCACTGGAGATTAATGAACAGATCGGAGACAATGAGCAGACCGCAGAGCTATTCTACCAACTCGCACTTCATGACAGACAACTCACCCGGGACGAGCGCGATGAGCTGGAGTTGCGGGCGATGCAATTGTTCAAGGAAAGCGGCAAGTACCTCCGCCTGGCTGAGGCGTTGTTCTTCCGGGGCTGGCATCAAATCGCTCGGGGGGACTTTGATGAAGGTTTCCAAACCCTCGACGAGGCGCGGGAGGCCATCAAGGATGAGCCATACGCCGCAATGCACGCGTGCCTGGACGCTTCAGAGGAGTTCCGGAGGATCACGGGTGGGGAGCTTGATACTGACAGGAAGGTACTGTGGGGTGCAGGCTGCAATGTCGTCAAAGCGCAAGACGAGCGCCTGATCTTCCTCTCGCAGCCCGGGTGTTCAAAGAGTGACGCGACTCAGGAGGAACTGGCCAAGTTTAGAAGCGCCTTAACTCAAAACGTATCCAATGGTGTACATGGCAATCTGCTGGTTTTGCTTTTCCTGCTGTTGTTTGTGCTTTTGTGGTTGTGGTTGTTTCTGTTGTTCTTATT
>JAUWOG010000382.1 GCA_030612305.1 Armatimonadota bacterium
CTACCTCAAGTCGGCGGACGAAATGGAGCTCGCGTTCCCCGACACGCCGGAGGCGCTGAGCAAGACTATGGAGATTGCGGAGCGGTGCAATCTCGAGTTCGAACTGGGCCAGCTCAAGATGCCCCGTATTGACGTGCCCGAAGGGTACACGCGGGAGGAGTACCTGCGCAGACTGTGCGAGGACAACATCGAGACGCGCTACGGCGGACGGCCGGCGGAAGTACTGGAGCGGTTGGAGTATGAGCTCGGCGTCATCGCGGAGACCAAGTACACGGGCTATTTCCTCATCGTCGGGGATTTCATGAGAGAGGCAAGGGACCGCGAGATTCTGGTAGGCCCGGGTCGGGGCTCGGCGACCGGCAGCATCGTGGCTTACCTGCTCGGCATCACCGACGTTGACCCGCTGAAGTACAACCTCATCTTCGAGCGGATGCTCAATCCGGAACGTGTGAGCCCGCCGGACATTGACCTCGACTTCCCGGACGATCGGCGCGAGGACATCATCGCCTACGTCAAAGAGAAGTACGGGGATGACCATGTAGCACAGGTGATCACTTTCAGCCGGATGGGGCCGAAGGCTTCGATACGCGATGTCAGCCGGGCGTTGGAGGTCCCGCTGGAGAAGGTGAATGAGGTCTGCAAGCTCGTGCCGGGAGGCCCGAAGGCGACGATTCAGCAGGGGCTCGGCAGCTCGACGGAGCTGGCCGCGCTGGTCAGTAGCGACCCGCAAGTCAAAGAGATCATCACCTATGCCCAAGGCGTCGAGGGGCTGGTGCGGCACGTGTCCGTACATGCTGCCGCAGTCGTCATCGCGAACCGGCCGATTACCGAAGTCGTGCCGCTCTGCGGGGGCGGGAACCGGGGCGCAGTGACGACCCAGTACTCGATGGATGACGTGGAGGCCTGCGGGCTGGTGAAGATTGACTTCCTGGGCCTCAAGACTCTGACCGTCATCAACAGCGCGCTGAAGAATGCTGCTGCCAATGGCAAGGAGCCGCCGTCGGTTCATGAGATTCCGCTCGATGATGCGAAGACCTACGAACTGCTGTGCAGCGCCGCCACGGCGGCTGTCTTCCAGCTTGAGAGCGACGGGATGCAGGCGTTGCTGAAGCAGTTGCAGCCGGCGCACTTCGAACACGTGATAGCGCTGGTGGCGCTGTACCGGCCGGGCCCGATGCGGCACGCTCCGGAGTTCTGCGCGGGCCGGCACGGGGAGAAGATACGCTACCTGGACCCGCGTCTGGAGCCGATCCTGGAGGAGACCTACGGCGTCATCATCTACCAGGAACAAGTCATGAGGATCGCGGTGGAGCTGGCCGGCTTCTCGATGCCGCAGGCCGAGATAATCATGCGCGCGATGGGCAAGAAGCAGAAGGACAAGATGACCAAGATGAAGCCGCTGTTCATCAAGGGCTGTATCGCCAACGGTGTGTCTCCGGAGGCGGCCCAGGCGATATACGACCGCATGGACACGTTCTCCGGCTATGGGTTCAACAAGTCCCACAGCGCCGCATACGGGCTGGTGGCCTACTGGACGGCGTACCTGAAGGCGAATTACCCGGCGGAGCTCATGGCCGCGCAGTTGAGCACGGTGATGGACAACACCGATGACATATCGAAGTATGTGATGGAGTGCCGGCGCATGGGGCTGCAGATACGGCCACCGTCGGTGAACTTCTCTGAGGCGGAGTTCTCCGTCGGCGAGGGCGCAGTGGCATTCGGGCTGGCGGCGATAAAGAACTTCGGCAGAGCATCGGCGGAGTTCATTGTCGGCGAGCGCACCGAGAATGGGCCCTACACCGGCGTGCGCGATTTCTGCCAACGAATACCGGCTCGGCAAGTGACCAAAGCATCCCTCAAGCAGCTTGTCCAGGCCGGTGCCTTCGACGAGTTCGGCGAACGCAACGCCCTGCTTGCAGCGCACGAGAGTGCCTTCGCGGCAGGACAGAAACGCCAGCAGGACCGCAGCGTCGGACAGAACTCGCTCTTCGATACGCTAGGTGACGAGGCTGCCGATGGCGCGGCCGAAACACTGCCTGAGGTGCTGCCCTTAGGCGATGATGAGAAGCTCGCCATGGAGAAGGAATTCCTTGGTCTCTATGTCTCCGACCACCCACTGATACGCGCGCAGGAAAGGCTCGCCCAGTGTTGCTCCTGCTTCATCGAGGACCTTGAGAAGTTCCCCGACAATGAGGTGCTGATAGCTGGTGGCATGGTGGGGGAGACCAAGAACCATATCACCACCAACGGTGCGCCGATGATGTTTTTGACGCTCGAGGGCCTCGACCGTTCGGTGGAGGTCACGCTCTTGCCTAATACGTACGAGAAGTACAAGGACGTTGCGGTGAAGGGCGAGATAATCATCGCCGAGGCCAAGGTGCAAAGGCGCGGCAGGATCGTCGCAGACGGTGATGAGGTGGTGGATGTGAAGCTGCTGGCGACGAGGATGAGGCCGCTGAAGGGGGCCCGCCCGCTCTCCGAGCAGCGGCGGAAGAAGGCCGCAGCAGCGCTCCAGCGCCAGCAGGAATTGCAGGCCGCACAGATGCAAGCCCGCAAGGTGCCGGCAGTCCATATCCAGATGGACCTTGCTCTGATGGCCGCCGACTCGCTGCAGCGGTTGCAGACGGCACTCAGCGAGTGTCCGGGCAACCAGCCCGTGGTGCTGGAATTCAAGCATAACGGAACTTGCCGGCGGGTCCGCCTGGGGGAGCAGTACACCGTGACGTGCGAGCAGAAGCTGGCGGCGAGTGCGCGCGAAATCCCCGCCGTTACCGCGATTTGGGACTGACACGCCCGCCGCTGCCCCCAAGCTCTCTTCACACGCAGGCCTCCCTTGCCAAAGGTCCGCAGTGCCGCCTATACTTATGCCTGAGCAGATGATTCGGCCGGCGACGCGATGGCCGCTGATGACTCTATTGTGAGGCCTGACATCATGTCTGACCGCATCCAGATTATTGATGCCACGCGGGGCAGAAGCGCCGAGCTGGATAACCTCTGCGCGCGTTCCCTGGCTGACCTGGGCCCCGATGTCGAGGAACGGACGCGCGAGATCGTCAACCGCGTGCGCGAGTATGGTGACGAGGCGCTCGTCGAATACACGCGCCGCTTCGACTGCAAGAGCTTCACCGCTGATGACATCATCGTTGAGCCGGACGAGATACAGGCGGCCTATGACGAGGTGCCGGCGGAGTGGATCGGAGCGGTGCGCAGATCCAGGGAGAACGTGTTCGAGTATCACCAGCGGACAGTGAGCCGTTCATGGCTCGACGATTTCGACGGCGTCTATCTCGGCCAGCGTGGGACACCCCTCGCGTCGGCGGTGGTCTGTATCCCGGCCGCATCGGCGTCTCTGCCCTCGACAGTGTGGATGACGGTGATGCCGGCGCGGGCCGCAGGTGTGCCGAACGTAGTCATGGTGAGCCCGCCGCGAAGCGACGGCTCGATAGACCCCGTCATCGCCGTCGCCGCCGGTGAGTGCGGTGTGGACGAATTCTACCGCAGCGGCGGTGCCCATGCCGTCGCGGCGCTGGCCTACGGCACGGAGACCGTGCAGTCCGTTGACCTGATAGTCGGACCCGGGAATCCGTATGTGGTCATGGCCAAGAAGATGGTTTTCGGCCATGTCAGCATCGAGGCGCTGCCAGGCCCATCCGAGTCAGTCATCATCGCCGACGGGTCGAGCTCCGTTGAGCTGACCGCCGTGGACTTGCTGAGCCAGGCTGAACACACCGGCGACAACACCGTCATACTGATAACCGATGACGAGGATCTCGCCTACGAGGTGCGCGATGAGGCGTATCAGCAGGTGGAGGAGTTGCCCAGAGCCGAACTGACGGCTCAGTCGCTGGGGGACTACGGGGCGATAGTGCTCGTCTCGG
>JAUWOG010000229.1 GCA_030612305.1 Armatimonadota bacterium
CGTGCCGCCCTCCCCCAATACAAGCGCCAGGTCGCCGTGGACCCTGAGTTCATCCACGGCTGGGACTACACTCCTGACCGCACGACGCTCCTGGAGGTCATCGAGCACCTCCGGCCCGGCACTCTCATCGGCCTCTCCGGCCATCCCGGTGCCTTCGACCAGCAGGCCGTCGAAGCGATGGCCGCTTCTCAGCAGCGCCCCATCATCTTCCCGCTCTCCAACCCCTCCGCCAACGTCGAAGCACATCCGCATGACATCGGACACTGGACTGAGGGCCGCGCCATCGTCGCCACCGGCAGCCCCTTCGAGCCGCTCGATTATGAGGGCCGCCTCATCCACTTCTCCCAGGTCAACAACGTCTATGTCTTCCCCGGCATCGGTGCCGGCGCATACCTCAGCCGCGCTCGCACCATCACCGATACCATGTTCGTCGCAGCGGCGCAGGCCGTCCACGAATCGCTCGACGAACGCGACATCGAGGCCGAGCGGCTTCTCCCGCATCTCGGCAGGCTTCGCGAGACCGCCGCTCAGGTCGCTGCCGCCGTCATGCAGACCGCCATCGTCGAAGGCATCGCAGCTCCCGACATCCCCACCGCCGGCAGGAAGTCCGTGGCCAATTGGCAGTATCAGCCCCGCTACCGGCCTTACGTGCCGGCGTGAGCGGGCCTTGCCTTTGCCGTCGCGGTTGTGCGCCTTGGTCTGCCGTTGCCGTTTTGCCCCGCCGGCCGTCGCCTTCGCCGTTAGCACCCGACGCATGACGCCAATTCACCTTGCGCGACAACGACCTGAAGGGGGTTATCACCATCAATTCCAGAGAACGCTTTCTGACCGCGCTCAACTGCGACCAACAGGACCGCGTGCCCGTCTGGGAGATGTACATGAACGGCTCTTCGATCGTGGGGGTCCATGACCTGCTCAATCCCGGCACCGCCTCCGTCGAGACCAGACAGGACCTCACCGGACAGGAGGGCGAGGACGTCATGGCGATGTACTGCGACATCGTCGAGCAGCTTGACCTCGACGGCAGCTCCTTCGGCATCTCCATCGGCCTCGTTCCCGAAGGCGAGAAAGCCGCCAGAGACAAGTTCGGCACTCTCCACGCGCTCTCCGACTTCGGCGAGCCGTATCCCCTCGAAGGCCCCATCAGGTCAGAAGCCGACCGCGAGGGCTTCGACATGGCGGCCATGCTCGACGAAGAGGACTTCGCCCAGGTCAGCTACATCACCGACCGCCTCGGCTCTGCCCGCGCCCATGTCGTCCAGATACCCGACCCCTACAAAATCTCCTGGCGGCTGCGCGGCGGCATGGAGCCGCTCCTCATGGAGTACGCCACTTCGCCGCGCCTCATCCACGGCATCAAGCGTATCGCCACCGACTATTGCCTCGCCGCCGTGGACATGGCCACCGACCTCGGACTGGATGTCATAGTCATGCCCGGTGACCTCGCCGGCGAAGAGAATCTCATCATGTCCCCGGCCCACTATCGCGAGTTGGTCAAGCCTTACCAGGCCGAAATCGTGCAGCGCGCCCACGACCGTGGCCTCAGTATCATCAAACATTCCGACGGCAACATGTGGCCGATTCTCGACGATCTCATCGAAATCGGCTTCGACGGCTTCCATCCTGTCCAACCCCAGTCCATGGACATCGCCGAGGTGAAGCAACATCTCGCCGGGAAAGCCTGCGTGCTCGGGAACATTGACTGCCGCCACCTTCTGGTTTACGGCACCGAAGCGGAGGTTGAAGCCAGCGTCGAGGAGACCATCGAGGTCGCTGCCCCGGGCGGGGGCTACATCATCTGCTCATCCAACTCCATCCATCCGTCCTGCAAGCCCGAGAACTTCATCGCCCTGACTCGCGCCGCGCACAAATTCGGCTCCTACGAATAGGTCGCAACACAAACCACCAGAGGAGACTACCCATGACCCTCAAACTCGTCCGCTTCGCCACACAAAACCATCCCGATGATATCCGCGTTGGTGCACTCACTGGCGACCGTGTGCTGGACATCCAATCACTCTGCGCCGCTGGTGACGCGCCACTTCCTCCAGACCGCGCCGCCGACACGATCGCATGGCTGGCATCCGAAGACGCCCTCGACTGGGCCGCACAGCTCGTCGCCGACGCTGATGATGCCTCCGCTGAGACCGCACATGACCGCTGTGAGGTCAGGCTGCACGCTCCCGTAGGCCCTGCCGGCAAGGTTCTCTGCCTCGCCACCAACTACGAATCCCACCTCAAGGAGGGCGGCGGCAAGCGCACCATCCAGACCCCCCGTGTCTTCATGAAGCCCACCGGCAACACGCTCTGCGGCGATGGCGACCCGATCCTTATCACTCCCCAATCCAGATTCCCCGACTACGAGGGCGAGCTTGCCGTCATCATCGGCCGGACCTGCCGTGCCATCGAGCCCGCAGACGCCCTCGACTGCGTCGGCGGATACACCTGCTGCAATGACATCTCCGAACGCCGCCTCCGCGTCTGGGAGCGCTCGGAGGACCAGGACTGGGACAGCTTCTTCGACTGGCTCAATGGCAAGTGGTTTGACAACAGCCTGCCGCTCGGACCGTGCCTCGTACCGGCGCGCTTCATCGCCGACCCTCACGACCTCCAACTCCAGACCCGTGTCAACGGGCAGCTCCGCCAGGAGACCTCAACCGGCCTGATGATATTCAGCATCCCTCAAATCATCGCCTTCATTTCACAGATCATGACTCTTCAGCCTGGCGACATCATCGCCACTGGCACACCCGCCGGCGTCGGCGCTGTCACCGACACACCTTTGCAGCCGGGTGATACAGTCGAGGTCGAGATATCCGAAATCGGCACCCTCTCCAATCCCGTAATCGCCCAATAGCCCCACCCACCGCCTCCAGGAAGCTCAAATACCAGACGCGCAAAAGCGGCACGAATACCACAACCTCCGTGCCGCTCCTATCTTGCTATTCGCTTCTGTCCGGCTCTTCCCGCGCTACTACTCGCCGGCTGCCAGCGCTATTCTTGCCAGACGCGATTTCCGCCGCGAGCCCGTGTTCTTCTTGAGAAGCCCCTGCTTGACCGCCTTGTCAATCGCCTGTTGGGCTACACGCAGCGCCGCAGCCGTCGCTTCCGCGTCTCCCTCCTCAATGACTCGACCGACAGCCTTGATGGCCTCTTTCATCGTACGCTTACGGCCCAGATTGCGCAGCTTTCGCTTCCGCGACTGGCGCAGGTTCTTTGCTCTCGATCCTGATTGCGGCATAGCTCTATATGCACTCCTTGGTCACAAAATAGGCCGCCCGGTCGCAAAACCGGACCGCTCACGCTCTTGAATTGATTGGATGCAGAGTATAACATAGGAACTCCACCAAGCGCAAGACGTGTACCGGGAGCAGGGACCATCCTGAGCGACGAGGCAACCACACCACAAGACCCCAAGCCCCCCAAGGGCCAATCCCTGGCCTCCGCCGCTGTGCTCATGGTGGCGGCCACACTGGGTGCCCGCATCGCCGGCCTGGTCCGCGTAATGGTCCTCGCCCAGTTCGGCACCACCGGCGAGATCAACGCCTACTACCAGGCCTTCGTCATCCCCGACCTCGTCTATTTCCTCATCGCCGGCGGCGCGCTACGCACCGGCTTCGTCCCCGTCTTCACCGAGTACATCACCAAAGGCAAGACCAGCCAGGCATGGAGAACCTTCAGCTCCCTCTTCTGGATCCTGCTCATCTTCGGCGGCCTCATCGTCTCCGTCGGCATCGTCATCGCACCATTCCTCGCCGTCTGGATCGCCCCCGGCTGGGTCGGCACTCAGCCCGAGCTGCTCGATCTCTGCGGCCGGCTCATGCGCATCATCTTCCCCGCCCAGCTCTGCTTCGTCGTCGGCGGCCTCTTCATGGGCACCCTCAACGCCCAGAAGCATTTCCTCTGGCCCGCCATGGGACCCATCGTCTATGACATCTTCATCATCACCGGAGCCATCCTCGCCGTCAGCATCCCCGGCACCTTCGGCCTCTCGACAATCGCCTATGCCGTCGTACTCGGCGCCCTTTGCGGCAACGTCCTGCTCCAGATACATCCGCTACTCATCCGCGGCGCCCGCATCCAGCGCCTCCTCGACCTCAGCGACGAGGGCGTCAAGCGCGTCATCAAGCTCGCCCTGCCAGTCATCTTCGGCCTCGCCGTCGCCGAGATCAACTACATCGTCATCCGCACCTTCTCGACCATCGCCGCACCCGACCAGGGCCCCGCAGTCATGGAGATTGCCAACCGCTTGTGGAAGCTCCCTGCCGGGGTCTTCGGAGCCGCCATTGCCATCGCGCTCTTCCCGATGCTCGCCGAGCACTACGCCAAAGACGACGAAGACAGATACCGCCGCGACTTCTCCTTCGGCATCAGGAACACGATGTTCCTCACCATCCCCGGCGCTCTCGTCATGGGCTTGATGCCGGCTCCCATCATCCGCCTGCTCTTCGAATATGGCGAATTCACTGCCGCCAGCACCGCCGCCGTCGCGCAGGTAATGATGTGGTTTGCCCCCGGCATCGTCGCCCTCTCCGGCCTCTACATCGTCGCCCGTGCCTTCTACGCCCGCCACGACACCAAAACCCCGCTCCTCGTCGGCGTCATCTCCGTCGCCATCTGCGTAGCCATGTCCTTCCTGCTGATGGGCCCGATGAACCTGTCCGGCCTCGCGCTTGCCATGACGGTGAGTAACTTCGTCAACGCCGGCGCGCTCATCATCATACTCAAGCGCCGCGTGGGCCGACTCGACGGAGCCGGCATGGTCGGCTCGCAACTCCGCTGCCTGCCTGCCAACCTGCTCCTCGCCGCGACCTGCATCTGGGGCCCTGCCTGCGTCGCGACCTTCCTCGGCGACGGAGCCTTCCTCAGTCGCCTCCTGGCGGTCTTCGCTCCCCTGATTATCGGCGGCGCGGGCTTCTTCGCCCTCTCCGCCCTCCTGAGGGTCCCCGAGCTCTCCTCAGCCTGGCGCATGGTGACGCGCCGCCTCGCAGCCAGGAAGCCCCCGCCCGAATCTGCGGACATGCCATAATCAGCAAGCGGCCCGCCACCGCAGGGCCGCATTTTGGCACACAAAGGACATCCACACGCTCTCAGAC
>JAUWOG010000441.1 GCA_030612305.1 Armatimonadota bacterium
GGAGAAAACCACCGTGTAGGGGTTGCTGCCCACCGGTATGTCCTTGAGGGGCTTGTTGCTCTCCGTGTCAATGACCGTGACCGTACCGTTGAGTATCTCAGCCACGTAGAGGCGCTTCCCGTCGGGAGACAGCGCCAAGCCGCCGCAGTACATCCGCGCTGTCTTGGGCTTGCCATCCTTGCCCGGCTCCGTCGCAAGCACACTGATGCGGGTGAGTTGTGTGGTCTTCTCGTCGGAGGTGTCGAAGACGCCGATGAGATTGCTCGCACCGCCGGAGGCGTAGAGTCGCGAGCCGTCTGCGTTCCAGGCCAGGCCGAGAAAGAGCGACTGGGGTCGGCGGACGAGTATGGTTTCGGTCACCTCGAGGGTCGCTGTATCAATCATCGAGATGCTCTGGAGGCCCATCCCGTTGTTGGTGACCGCGAGGCGCTTGCCGTCTGGTGAGAGGGCGGCGCCGAAGGGCCAGTCGCCGACTTCGATCTGCTTGCCGGCCGGGTCGAGCGTCCAGTTCATCGGGGTTACGCCGGTCACCCCGTCCGCATCCGGTCCGGCCTTTCGCGTGAGGCGGTCCTCGTCGGCTGCAAAGCAGAGCGCACAGGCGATTGCAGTGACACAGAGCATCAGCATCAGACGTTTCATCATCATCATTGGTCCTTTCGTCATCGGCTTGTCAGGTTGCTCGGCAAAGTGACCTCCCCGCGGGCGCACACCCTCCAAGTCAAGTTCTCCGCCGGCGCAGAGGTGACCTTGCCCCTTGTGACTAACTATGCGCGACACGGTCGGTGACGCCGCCGATTCCTGAAACTGCAATGGAGCCCTGCTCATGGCAGAACTCGATGGCCTCCAACGGGCGAAAACCGGTGACTATGTGGCAATACTGGGGTCTAATGCAGTATCATACCAGAGAATGGAGGCGACTCAATGAAGATCACAAGCAGGAGGGAGATTCTCACAGCTCATCTTGAGGGGCCGGCCGTAAAGGACAATGCAATTGAGTTGGCCGACCTCAGCCACTTCGCCGGGCATTTGCAGAACGCGGTATTTCGCGTGGCTGCGGTGTTGTCAGGACAGCTTCACAGTGCTAAGAGAGGTCCCACTCTTGACTCCATTGCCGAGAGTTGCACGCTGGAGCTCCTGGCACTACAGCCTGGCAGTGTGGGCCTGGCGATGGACTTCAAGAGAAACGACCAACTGACGATATCGGCCGAGCCGCACCTGGGGGAAACAGCTTTGCAGAAACTCCTGGAGGGGCTACCAATACTCGAAGACCCTAACGCGGCCCTTCCCGAAGGCTACGACACTGGTGTGTTGTCGTCCTGGCGCGATGCCGGGAGGCTGCTGGGGCGAGGGGTCGAGAACATACGTTTTGAAATGCAGACTGAGAGTGTTTGTCAAAGTGCGAGTTTCAATTCTCATCTAAACGAGCAGATTGCTGAGAGACTACAAGCGCCAGTGCATAACCGCCGTACGGTACAGGGCCGTCTGTTGATGGGCGACTTCAAAGAAACAGGATATCGATGTCGAATCAATCCGCCGGTAGGAGCCGCGGTAAGCTGCACATTTGAGGACACACACCGTGATACGGTTCTCGGCGCGTTGACGAAGTTTGTTCGCGTAGTTGGAGAGGCAACAGAAACCGAGGACAGAATAACAAGCCTGCACATCGCAGACATCGAGGTATTGGAGGGCGGCGAGCAGGAGGTTGGCTTCTATGAAGGACCATTCGACTTCGAGGACTTCGTATCAATTGAAAGTGCCGCGGCTGAACAAGGTGTTGAGCCCGTGACTGATTTTGAGCTCCTGTTGGGCCGCTTCTGGCCTGAAGACGAAACCGCTGATGACTTCGTTGCAGCGCTGCGCTCCTGGCGACATGATGAATACCCAGGGAGGGGAAGGCTGTGAACAGCGAGGCCGTAGTCGTTGATACCGATGTAGTATCCTACCTGTTCAAAGCCGACACACGCGCTGAGGCTTACCGCCCTCATCTGGTGGGCAAGACGTTGGTTCTCTCTTTCATGACGGTAGCAGAACTGTACCGTTGGGCAGAAGAGCGTAACTGGGGACAGAATAGGCGTACTGCGTTAGAGCAACACTTGCGCAACTTCGTCGTGTATAGCTGCAACCGGGAGTTGTGTGGAAGCTGGGCGCGAGTCATGGCCCAAGCACAGCGCAACGGACGACAGCTTAACTGTGCTGATGGGTGGATAGCAGCAACAGCAATCCTTCACGGTATTCCACTGGTGACCAATAACCGAAGCGACTATGAGGGGCGCCCCGGCCTCCAAATCATTTGTGAGGCTGAGAATCTCTGACTTCTGCACCCAGATAGAGTCCAATTGCGCCCGATGTGGGTGCATCGCCGAGAGACAACGATGCGGGGCGCGCCACACGCCTCCTCGTCTAATGGCTGTGGATGAAATCGCGGATGAAGGCTGCCTGCTCCGGGTGCTGGTCTATCAGGCAGTTGCCCAGTATGTTGTAGCCCGTCATGATGCCCGCGTCGAGATACTTGAGGATGGCGTTCAGCTCTATCTCCAGGAAGTCCAGCGGCACCGGGCAGCGGCTCGGGTAGTCGCGGATGTAGATTCCCATGACGATCGGCTTGTCCGGGAAGACCTTCCGGCATCCCTCAACATACTCGTCAATGTTGACGAGGTTCTGGTATTCCCAGACCCACAGGTTGATGACATCCACGGCGTCCACCCAGTCCTGCCAGTACGCCTCCTCGAACTCATGCGTATAGACGACAATCCAGAGGTCGAGGTCGGGATTGTGGCGGCGGAGGGATTCTCTAATCCTCGCCGGCGCATCCGGAGTAGCCTTTTCATGCGCCGCGACGCCGTGCGTGTCATCTATGAACGCGCCGACGATGTTGGGGAATTGCAGGGACAGCCTGCCGACGAGCTCGGCCTCATCCGCGACGAAATCCGGATCGTCCTTGCGTCCCTGGGCGAAGGTGAAGCGGCCCGTGTCCGTGGTCGCCTCGTGCCAGATCCATTTCGAGATGTCGGCAGTCACCTTCGGGACATGACTGAGCTTTTCGAAGTTCACTTCATTGTTGGGATGGAAGATGAAGTTGGCGCCGGGCACACCGAAATATGTCGCGCCCTCTCCCACACCATAGACCGTGGGCTCAACGCCCGGATCAAAGCCGATACCTTCCCAGCACCATCCTGCTTCCGCCATGCTGCCTGCGCTCATCTTTGCCACCTGCCTTATGTGTTTTGTGTTCGCCTGGACGGCCTGCTACTGATCTAGTACACTGTTACTCGTGATTTTCTCAGTTTGAGGATCCGCGGGACGACGCGGGCTGGAAGCTGAGAATTGAGAACGCTCCAGCGTTCTCAATTCCCACCTGCGCGTGGCAAACGACGCCACGCGCAGGCCGAGCCACCCATTCATAAGTAGTGTGGGACCCAAGACGCACCGGGCAGGCTCAAACGCCTCTACCCTGTGATTCAGGAGTAACAGAGCACTAGTGAGTCT
>JAUWOG010000580.1 GCA_030612305.1 Armatimonadota bacterium
GGTCATCGAAGCCCTCGACAGCGGCGACGCTGAGGCGCTCAAGTCGGAGCTGGGCGACCTGCTGCTCCAGATCGTCTTCCACGCGCAGATCGCCGCCGAGAATGACGAGTTCGACATCGAGGATGTGGCTCGCAGCATCAACGAGAAGCTCATCCACCGCCACCCGCACGTGTTCGGAGAGGTTCATGTGGACGGGGCCTCGGAAGTCGTCGTCAACTGGGAGAAGCTGAAGCTGGAGGAGCGCGGAGCGGCGCATCGGACTTCAGTGCTGGACGGGATTCCGCTCGGCCTGCCCGCGCTTCAGTATGCCACAAAGGCCCAGCAGAAAGCGGCCAGAGTCGGCTTCGACTGGGATGACGCCGCCGGCCCGCTGGCGAAGGTACATGAAGAAATCGGTGAGCTGGAGAGCGCCTCCGCGTGCGGCGACGCTGAGGCCGCTGAACGTGAACTCGGCGACCTGCTTTTTGCCATCTGCAACCTCGCCCGCTTCCTCGGCGTTGACAGTGAAAGTGCGCTGCGCGAGACGGTTGGCCGCTTCAGGACGCGGTTCGAGCACATGGAAGCGACGACCGCGCGAGAGGGCCGCAGCATGGCGGAGATGACGCTCGAGGAGCTCGAGGAGCTCTGGCAGGCGGCGAAGGCTGCCGCTCGAAGCGGGGAGCAGTAACCTGTGCGGATTGACACTTTCCTGCGCAATGCGGGCGTTATCCCGCGCCGCAGCCGGGCAAAGGAGGCCTGTGACGAGGGTCTCGTGCGCCTCGACGGCAAAGTCGTCAAGGCCTCCGCACCGGTGCGCGCGGGCCAGAAGCTCCGTGTCGAATTGAGCCTGTCGGTCAGGGAGTACGAGATCCTGGACCTGCCGAAGGTGCCCGTGGCGAGGAAGCGGCGAGAGGAATACGCCCGCCTTCTCTCACAGAGCCGCATCGAAGTTGACGACTGGTAACAGCGAGCGCACCCGCCGGAGACGTTCAGCAGAAATCGAATTGCTGGTGCAGCCGGCATTTTCCATAACTCAAGGCGGGAACGCCCCGCTATGTCTGAGGAGGACTGTTGATGTCGAACTACGATCAAGTGTACATGTTCAAATGCGACACCGAAGCCCTGGCCGCCAAGCTGGCCGAAGAGGGCCGCGAGCTGAAGGACCTGCTGGGAGGCAAAGGCTCCAACCTCTGCCTCATGACCAGCAACGCCATCCCCGTCCCTCAGGGGTTCACCGTCCCCACCGATGTCTGCAACGAGTACGTTGAACGAGGCCATGAGGTCCTGGATGGCCTTGAAGACTCCGTTCGCCAGGCCATGGACCGGCTCGAAGAGATCGCCGGGAAGAAGTTCGGGGACCCGGGCAACCCGCTGCTGGTATCCGTTCGCTCTGGCGCGAAGTTCTCCATGCCCGGAATGATGGACACCGTGCTCAACCTCGGCATGAACGACGACGTGGCCGCCGGGATGGTCAACCTTTTCGGCGACGAACGCTTCGTCTATGACGCCTATCGCCGCTTCATAATGATGTTTGGCGATGTCGTGATGGGCATCGAGCGCACCAAGTTTGATGAGTGCCTTGGCAAGGTGAAAGAAGAGGAGGGCGTCAGCGACGACACCGCCGTTTCCGCCGCCGGCCTCAAGAAGGTCGTCGAGATGGAGAAGGAGGTTTACCGGGCCGCACTTGGGGAGGACTTCCCCACCGACGCCATGGCGCAGTTGATGGCCAGCGTCTGTGCCGTCTTCGGCTCCTGGGATAACCCGCGCGCCATCTCCTACCGCAACATCCACAAGCTGCCCCACGACCTCGGCACCGCCGTCAACGTGCAGATGATGGTCTTCGGCAACATGGGTGATGACTGCGGCACCGGCGTCGCCTTCACACGCGACCCGGCGACCGGCGAGAAGGTCATGTACGGAGACTACCTGGTGAATGCTCAGGGCGAGGATGTTGTCGCCGGCACCCGCACGCCGGTTGCCATCTCCACCCTCGATGAAGCCATGCCCGAGATTTATGCCGAGTTCCTCGACATCTGTGACAACCTCGAGGACTTCTACCGCAACATGCAGGATGTCGAGTTCACCGTCGAACAGGGCAAGCTGTGGATGCTGCAGACCCGTGACGGTAAGCGCACCGCCGCCGCCGCCATCAAGATCGCCAATGACATGGTCGCGGAGGGTCTCATAGACAAGGCCCAGGCCATCACACTCGTCGAGCCAGACCAGCTCGACCAGCTTCTCCATCCGCAGTTTGATGCGTCGAAGAAGCCCGAGGCCGTCGGCACAGGTGTCGCTGCCTCGCCCGGTGCCGCCGCTGGCAAGGTCGTCTTCACCGCCGAGGAGGCCGTCGCAGCCGCCGCACAGGGCAAGCGCGTTGTCCTCGTCAGGCATGAAACCTCGCCCGAAGACATCGCCGGCATGGCCGCCGCACAGGGCATTCTCACCGTCTTCGGTGGCAAGACCTCACACGCCGCCGTCGTCGGTCGCCAGATGGGCAAGCCCTGCGTCGTTGGCTGTGGCGCTATCGAGTTGCATCCAGCCGACGCCTGTTTCACCATCGGCGGACACACCGTCAACGAAGACGACGACATCTCCATAGATGGCGCCACCGGCGAAGTCATGCTCGGTGATGTCGAGACCGGCGACAGCGAGATCATCGCCGTCCTCAAGGGCAACTTGAAGCCCGAGGCCGTCGGCACA
>JAUWOG010000239.1 GCA_030612305.1 Armatimonadota bacterium
CTCTGTTCCCGCCAGCCGTTGAGCATGTGGCGTCTCCAACAGATTCTGTTTGATGAGCTGAACACAATGATCAAGGGTGCAGTCCCACTTGCTCATTTGTACGAACAAATGCCGCGACTACAGCGCCATCTATGTGACGCCCCACGCAAGCGTCAGCGCCGCACCCTAGACGCACTTGAGGTCTTTCCGCAAGCCATTAGTACCTAAGTTAGCGCCTATGGGGGCAGCCCCACACCCCGCTGGGGTAACAGACCCCAGACCCCCCCGCTCCGCACGCGGAGCGGAAAGGTCAGGGCAGCTATCCAAGCAACAAGGAGGCAAGACTAAAGCTGGCCGTGCGACTTGCGGCGGATGTCAAGGACCTCGGCGAGGAGGTCGCGGATTTTCGGCGCAGCCTGTTCGACGAAAAGCTCGGCCAGCATCCTGCCGTGCTCAGGCGTCGCCTCGCGCGGGTCATCACCCGAGACCCCGTAGATTTCATGGACGATCTCGCCCTCGGCGGGAAGCTGAGAGATATCCACGAGGTCGGGCCGGTAGTGCATCAGCAGCGAGGTCTCGTTGCGGCCGGCATGGTCGCCTCCCCGCACCTCAACCCATCCGGCGGGCAAGTAGTCCTGCCAGGCCACCGCGCGCGCACGGGAATGGCAATCATTGAAGCGCTCGACAGCCTCCTGGATGATGTCCACATGCTTGTTGCCGTAATGGCCCATGACGACGAGGATGAGCAGAAAGCCCTCGTCGTAGAGCTGCTCGAGGTGCTGGAGGAGCAGCCAATAGACGGTCTCGCGGCGGAACTCGAGCGTGTGGCGGAAGCCGCGCCAGGGCTTCATCGTCTGGTAGCCACAATAGACGGGCGGCAGGACGACGCCGCCGACCTCGGCGCACAGGTCAAGGGCCATGTGATAGGCCTTGATGGTGTCGAGGCCGACTGCGTTGTGTGGGCCGTGCCACTCGTGAGCGCCCCAGGGGATGATGGCGAAAGGGCATTCCTGTATGATCTCGTCGAGCTGGTGGGGGAGACACTCTTCGTATTTCATCTGTTTCACCTCGGTTTCAGGTACGGGTCAGTTGGTTTGGTAGGGGGGCCTGGCGCGGTGGGCCTGCTTCGGCATGGGCGGAACATCGCCGAGCAGGAGCGGGTCGTCAGTGTCCGCCATCCAGCTGTCAACAGTGGCGGCAAGGTCGGCGAGGACCTCGGCGTATGCGGGATCGGCGGCGAGATCGTTGAGCTCAAGCGGGTCCTCTTCCAGGTCATAGAGCTGGTGCTCGGGGCGCTTCTCGGAATAGTACTCCCAGGCCATCTCCCTGCCGGCGCGGCCGTTCCATATATCAAGCGGCATGAAGACCAGCGGGCGGTCGCCGAAATTGTGGATGTACTTGTAGCGGTCGGTGCGGACGGAACGCATCGGGTTGTAGCGGTCATGCCAGGTCATCTCGGTGAAGATGTGCTCGTGGGGGCGGAAGTCGCCACCGGCAAGCAAGCCGAGGAAGCTGCGGCCGGCGATCTCGAGAGGCTCCGGGGCGCCGACGAGATCGAGAATAGTGGGCATGAAGTCGCAGTTGATGAGCAGGTCATCGTAGCGGGTCCCACCCTCGATGACTCCGGGCTGGCGCATGATGAGCGCGGTCTTGGTGCCGGGATCGTAGCAGGTGCCCTTGGCGCGCGGCATCGCCGTCCCGTGGTCGGTGGTGAAGATGAAGAGCGTGTTGTCCTCAAGGCCGGTCTCTTCGAGGGCCTGGCGGATATTGCCGACCCATTCGTCAACGACCCAGACGAGACCGTTGAGGCCGGCGATGTCCTCGCGGATGCCAGGCCGGTCAGGAAGCCAGGGCTGGAGAGTCACCTGGGCCGGGTCGTCCTGCGCATAGTCGTCGCGGTGGTAGGGGCGATGCGGCTCGCCGAAGCCGACACTGATGTGCAGCGGCTTGTCGCCGGGGTTCTCAGCGTGGGCGTGGAGGAACTCGATAAGCTCAGGGGCGACGACGCGCGCGCTGTTCCTGTCCGGGGAGTGGAGATGCTGGTAGCCGAGTGGCGAGGGATCGGCGTGCTCGTGCTGATGGCCGAAGAGATGGGTCTCGTAGCCCGCTTCGTTCATGTACATCGGCAAGGTCTTCTGTCCGAAATGGAACTCCCAGCCGATGTGGGCGAGGCCCATGAGGCCGTTCTGGTGGGGATAGCGGCCAGTCATGATGCTGCCGCGACTGGGCGTACACTGCGCGGCGGTGCAGTGGTAATTGGTGAAGCAGACGCCGTCGGACGCAAGACGGTCCATGTTCGGCGTCTCGACACCCGCTCCGTAACAGCCGATGTGCTGGCCGATGTCGTGGACGATGATGTAAATGATGTTGGGGCGATCCTGTGTCGCGGGCATGGGGTTGCCTCCGGTTGTCGGTGGGTTGGTGTGGGGCAATTCGCCGAGGGCGAGGCGATGTCCTGCAGGTAATGGCAACGGCTGGCGCGGCACAGGTCCGCGCCCTACAAACGGCAACGTCGAACGGCAAGGTCAGGGAAGGACGCTGCGGGTTCGCCCGGAGTTGAGAGCGCTGAATAATGCGTTGTGACCTGGATTCTGTGGACGACACAAAACGCAGGACGCTACGCGTCCCCAGGAGTCGCCTCACGCTTTCAGCCTGCGTGCCCACAGACTGGTGAATGATGTGGTGGCCGGCCTCAGCGAACGGCCTGTCACGACGCGGCGCTGGTGGCGAAGTATTGTGGTAGGTCCAAATCGTCACACGCAAGGAGCAGCCATGAGAGATACGGCGTGCCCCCTTCTCCGGCGCTGCCAAAGTCACACAGCCGCACGCTGCGGCCGTCGGGTGTGGTGAACTCCACCAGTAGCAAGGGCGGAATCCAGCCGCTCACCTCGAGCAACCTCCCGGTCAGATTCTCAGCGTGCAGTTCGGGAATATCTGCGGGGTCCATGTCATTGAATCGCCGGTCATAGGTCAGGAGAACAGGACCGCGATAGATTGATGTCTTGGCGCCGCACTCCTTCTCACCTACCCAGTAGTGCAAGGACATGTCGAGGGAGATCTCGACTGTGTCGCCGGGCCGCCAGGTGCGCCGCAAGGTCAGATAGCTGCCAGGCGTTACCTGTGGGACCACCGCGTCATTGACCTTCACGAGGGTGGTCTGGGACCAGCATGGGATGCGCAATTTGAGCGTGAATTCAGTGGGACGCTCGGTACCGAGATGGAGCATGACAGTACCTGAGCGGGGGTAGTCGGTGTCCTGGTGGAGTGTCACCGCGCCGCCACCAGGGAGTTCGGCCGTCATCGTGCCGGGACCGTACCAGTTGAGAATGAGCCCGTCCTCGTCCTGCATCAAAGCCCAATCGCTGATCATCCCAAAGCCCCTCGGGTTATTGACACTGCAGCAGTTCAACTCGGGGGTCCCCTCGCGAGCCTGGAAGACTATTTCGTGTGCGCTGGCCTTGCGAACGCCATCCATGGGCGTGTTGTAGGTGGCCCAGCGTCCGGTGTGGGAGTGCATCCCGAGGACAGAGTTGATGGTGGTCAGTTCGAGTTCGTCGGCGACCCTCGGGTCTGCGGTGAGACGAAGCATCTCGACGCTCAGCGCAATCCAGGCGATAGTACAGCATGTCTCGATGGCGCCCTGATGGTATGGGTTGCCGGTGGCCAGCTCCCCTGATGAGAAACCCCCGTTGTTGTGCCGGTCGTGTCGGGCAATGCTGGCCCAGATGCGCTCGAATGCCTGGCGGTACTCCTCCTCAGCAGTGATATAGTAGAGCTCAACAAGACCCATGATTGAGTGAAGGCTCTCCCAACGCGGTTTTGGCAGCTCGAAGAACTGCTTGCCGGCCAACGGGCCTTCGAGATAGTCGCCGGCAAGTGGTTTGCCTTCGGCATCGGTAGCGGCGAATTCGTCGCATATCTGGCGGGCCATGTCGAGGTAGCGCTGGGCTCCCGTTTTCTGATGAAGCAGGGCAAGCGCGTGGATGGGTGCGAGATTCATCTCAGTCCAGCCGGTATCCACCAGCCGCGGCGACCTGTCTCCGAGGTACTTGCTGCACAGGAGATCGGCGATACGAGTGACGCAGTCCAGTGCACTCTGGTCGCCGGTCTCTTCGTGCCACAGCATAAGGCCGAGCATGATGTGGTAGTGGCCCCAGGTGTCCCAGGTGTTGAAGTCGTCGCGGCCCGGGTATTGGACCATGTTGGTCAACCTGAAATTGCGCGGCCAGGGACCAAGATAGCCGTCATCGGCCTGTGCGGAGAGCAACTCCCGGACGAAATCGTGGAGGAAGTGCTCCAAGACCGTGTCGCCCGTAAGCCGAAATACCTGTACGGCAGCGGTGAGATACTTGCCGGCGAACTCACCGGCCCAGGCCACAAGGTCGCGGTGAGGGAGACGGTCGCGGTCGTGAAACATCTGGAGCATGCCAGGATTGGCCAGCGGCGCGACCTTGAGCCACTGGTCGGTAATGCCACGGAGGTAGCCGTCCAGGTAGCCCTCCATGCGGAAGGTGGCATTGCGGCTTCTGTCACATCGGGGGTGGGGCACGGGGATCATCCTCCTCAGACCGACGGCGTCACATACAGAAAAGGCCGCTGACACTGGCGGCCTTAGAGAAATTGCCAGGGATATAGGATCATTCGGACTGTGCCGAAGACCACACGGCTTGGAGCCGAGTTTCATCCGCTGGCATCACTAGTATACACCGCTTCCTGGCGTTGTCAACGGTGAACCTTCGCGTCTGGTGCGAGTTCCGCTTGTTGGCAGGGGCGTGCGCCAGCAGTATCATCGCGGGCAGGATGCGTAGGGGCAGCGGAGGTCGGCGCGGCCTGTCATCTCGTCGAGTAGCTCGGTGATGAGCAGCAACCCCCTCGGCAGGTGGTAAAAACCCTTCCACATCGAGCCCTTGAGCGTGAGAGCGGGCTCGCCGGTGCGGCTCAGATAGCCGAACCACTCCCCGCCGTCAGGAT
>JAUWOG010000759.1 GCA_030612305.1 Armatimonadota bacterium
CCGGCAAGCTGGCGCCACCAGGCATCGCGGTGCTTGAAGGTGACAAAGGCGTCCACATCCAGATCAGGAGTCTTGCCGGGTGTGCGCGGGGCGTCTTGCGGCAGTTTCGGGTAGTTGCCGCTGCAGACTGTGGTTCGGTCAGGCGTCAGGCGCAGCCAGCCTCCGGTAGCCAGCACGATCGGGCCGAGATGGCCCAGTGACCGGCGCAAGGTCTCCTCCGGTGTCGGACAGTCCGGCGCACGGGCGTACTGCCAGAAGATGGGACGCTGCAGGCACACGCCGTTGACGCCCCAGCGCCCGCGCACGGAGTTGATGAATGACCAGTAGCCGCCGCCATCCGCGACGGGTGTGATGCTCAGGTCGAAATCCATGCTCCCACCGGCGGGCAGGGCCAGCGTCTCCGAGTAGAGCTCGCCGATACCCCCGCCGGTCCGCAGCGCCATCAGCAGGCGCAGCCAGTCGCTTTCGGCGGTGATGCCGGCGCCATTGCCCTGCACTGTAGCCGATTGGACGAAGAGCGTCGGGTTCTGCGGGCTGCCTGCCATTGCCGGGGCATCCGCGTCGCCGCCGACGCGGAACCTGGCGGCCTCATCGCGCAGGAACAACCGGTGCCGGAAGGGGACTGCGGCGATGGCGTCGGAGGTGTTGGTCCACCGCTCCTTCCAGCGCACGAGCCCGTCCCGGATTTCGATTGTGCGGCTCAGGCGCAGAGTCGGCCAGGTGGCGGTGACCTTGAAGCCGTTGGCGCCCCATGGCGCAATTTCGACCTCGGCCTGACCTTCGGCGAGTAGCTCGTCCTGCGCCAGGAGTTGAGACGGTAGCTGCGGGTCCATGCCCACGCCGGTCTCGACGAGCAGCTCGACACCGTCGGCGAGATGAGCGCAGAAGCCGCCCGCCGCGCCCTGTGCAATAGTCAGCTCCTCGACAGTGACCTGGCGGGCGATGGCCCCACGCTGCGGGATGCTGACCTCCAGCTTCGGCAGGAGCTCCCTGTCCACCCAGCCCACCTGCACGTTGTCAAGTATCACGTCGGGGTCATACTTGTCCGTGTCCACGGGACGGGTGTTGGTGATCGTCAGCGTGTTGCCATCAACGCCGCTGACGAGGTCGGATACATCAAGCACGAAGGTAGCGCCGAGACCGTCGGTACTCATGGCGTTGCCGGTCGCAGCATCAGGCGCGTACATCAGCATGATGCGCGGCCCGCTGAAGACTTGGAAATCGCCCTTTGTACCCGTGGTGAAACGGAAGGTGGCCTCGCGGCCCACGAGACGGTCTTCGCCGCCGTTTGTGCATCGGCTCACGGCGGCCCCGTTCATGGCCACGGTCATGTTGTAGTTGCAGCCGCCGGTACCCGGGCAGTAGGCCACAGCGCCGAACCGCAGGATGATTGCCTTGCCCGGCTTTGCAGGCAGGGCGGGCAGCGTCACATGTCGGGGCTCATGAAACGATATCTTCAGCGTACCGGCGTCGGTGACGTCCTGCAGCGGCAGTGCCGCGGCATTGTCGTCAGCCAACACTATGGAGCAGAGCGACAGCAAGCACACCACGGCCAGAT
>JAUWOG010000482.1 GCA_030612305.1 Armatimonadota bacterium
CTTGGCGCAGGTCAGGTGAGAACGCGAAGAGGACGCGCAGCGTCCTCCCGCGTTATCAGCTTCCAGCCCGAGTCGGTTTCCGCCCCTCAAAGCTCGCATTCCATTCCGTCATAGGCGATTCCTATGCCGTGCGGGGCGAAGAACTCGCCCAGCTCATCGTGCATCTTGCCGCAATTGTGGGAGAAATGCGTGGCGAGGATCCGGCAGTCCGGGGCCAACGCTCCCAGCTTGCGCAGCCGCTGCGCCGTCTCGACGACCGCCATTCCGCCCATGTGCCCTCCGCGCTTGTCGTTGGTGCCGTAGGTGCAGTCAAGCAGCAGCAGCTCCAGTTGACACGTGGCGAGGTGGTCGAACACCTCGTCGGCAAACCAGCCCGTGTCATTGGCGATGAGCGCCTCGGCGCCGCCGACCTCCAGGAGGAAGATGAATGCTTGCTGATCCGGCGCATGTGTTGCCGGCAGGGCCACGGCGGTCGCCTCGCCCAGGTCGAGTACCTCGAACGGCTCGATGCGGATGAAGCTCATCGCGCATTCCGCGACGTCGTCCTCAAGCTCCTCAATGAGCCGGTCTTCGACCATCTCGTTCCCATAGATGTTGAGGTGCGCTGCCGGCGGGAGTTGGGAGAAGCCGGGGAGGCGCCATTGTAGCTCACCGGGCACCCAGTGGTCCCAGTGAGCGTGGGTGACGAGGAGATGAGAGAGCGCGGAGTAGTCGAGCCCGAAGCTCATCATCGAGTTGTAGGAGTCGGGGCCCCAGTCAATGTGAATGGTGTCTCCGAGCTGGTAGCTGGTGCGACGGCGGATGTTGTGGCCGCCGCTCTGTCGCGCCCTGACGCAGGCCTGGCAAGCGCAGAACGTAGCTGGCCAGCCCTCCGCGGCGGCGGTACCCAGGATCTTCAGCTTCACTTGCTTGCTTCCTCCTTCATTCAATGCCTGGAGGCCATTATACTCTCATTGCATCGGCGGTCAAGTGAACATTCCCGCTCCCGCCCACCCCGCAGGGCGCGGTAATGAGGATATCGCAGAGAATTGCGCAAAAAAGGACAAATGAGCAGGAGGTCACTTGCCCGAAAGCACGAATTTACCAAGTGGCGGGGCGGGGTCTGATGGCACCTGATGTTCACAATAAGTTCAGAGAATACGCCAAAATTTCCTTTGCGTATGGGCCGGAAGCTATGGTATACTCATCCGCACCCGACGAACCGCAGGAAGCAGGTGACTTGCCAGGGGCGGTTGCTGCTATTTAGCCATAATTGCAATAGATACGAGCACTGCTGGACGATATGTAGCTATCCTCGCAGCATTATTCACACCACGCTGAGTTTATCACTTAAAACGCCGCAATATTCCCTTTTCTGTAGTAATCACAGGCGGATTCGCTCTCCGCAGCCGCCCCTGACAAGTCAGGAGCAAGTCGTTGTCCGGCGGAATTGAGGGCGATGGCGCGTCGGGCGGGAGATGCAGGCAAGGCCTGGATTTGTGGGATAAAGACGTGAAAGGCTCTTGAACAGTGGTGGGCCGACGGCTCAATCGTCTCCGTGGTCTGAGCGGTCTGTCGGAGGGGGCGAAACGAGCGTCGGCGAGACTGGCGGCAGGGGCGTTCCAGAGCTCTTTATCAGTATCATGGGTCGCGGAAAGGCCTTTGCGGAAGCACCGGTATCATTGGTGGCAGAGGGCTTTGCAGGAGCATCGGTACCATCGGTCGCAGAGAGAGCTTTGCG
The DNA here is from genome assembly GCA_030612305.1 of Armatimonadota bacterium. Taxonomy (GTDB): domain Bacteria; phylum Armatimonadota; class Zipacnadia; order Zipacnadales; family UBA11051; genus UBA11051. Next base: position 1,721 of record JAUWOG010000482.1, read on the forward strand.
GAAGCAGTGTGGCGGGAGAGCCAACACCTGGACGGATCGGTCGGACTTGCCGGGGGGAAGAAGCGCAGTCTTTGCTAAGAGAGCTTGATGGGAGGGTGTTGATCGGTGCCGGAGGACCGCACACTTGAAGGGAAAACCTTGTGGGAGCAAGCTCTGCCGCTGTTGAAGGAACGGATGGGGCCGGCGACATACGATGGAGTGCTGAAACAGTCGGTGCCACTGTCCTACGACGGTGAGGTATTCGTGCTAGGTGTGCCCAACGAGTTTTCAGCCAACATGTTGTCGAATCAGCACCGGCCGCTGATTCAGGCGTCGCTTGAGGAGCTGGCCCATCAGCCGGTGTCGCTGGTGATGGAGGTCAAGCCGGTTGCGGTGGCTCCCGAGCAGCCTGAAGAGGAGCAGCGGCCTGTTTCAGTGGAACGTCCGGCAGCGCCGGTCCGGGCCAGAGCCGGGGGGGTGCTGAATCCGCGCTACAACTTCGAGAACTTCGTGGTCGCGGACTGCAACCGCTTTGCGCACGCAGCGGCGGTGCAGGTGGCGCGCTCACCGGGGCCGGCCTACAATCCGCTCTTCATCCACTCGAAAGTCGGTCTCGGCAAGACCCATCTGATGCAGGCGATCGGGCACCGGGTCCTGCAGCGGAACCCGGACGCGCGGGTGCTGTACATCTCCGCCGAGCTATTCGTCAATGAGCTGATCTCGGCGATTCGCGACAACCGGACGGCGAGCTTTCGGGCGAAATATCGCCACGTTGACGTCATGCTGATGGACGACATCCAGTTCATCGCGACAATCAACAGCCAGACGTCTGAGGAGGAGTTTTTCCACACCTTCAACGCGATTTATGAGAGTGACAAGCAACTGGTGATCGCATGTGACGCGCCGCCGCGCCAGCTTCAGACACTCTCACCGCGCGTGCGCAGTAGACTCGAGGCCGGGATTGTAGCGGATCTGCGCTGTCCCAATGTGGAGACGCGCATCGCCATCCTCGAGAAGAAGGCGCAGGCGGATGGCGTCAAGCTGGATCGCGAGGTGCTGGAATACGTAGCGGAGAAGATCGAGTCCAATATCCGGGTGCTGGAGGGCGCGCTGCTGAAGATTTGTGCGGTGGCGTCGCTGGACGGGGTCCAGCCGAGCCTCAGCGTGGTGGAGGAGATAATCGCCGACTATTCGACGAGCGGGGTGGACCGCCATATCGGTGTCGAGGATATCGTCGCCCATGTGAGCGCGCAGATGGATACGCCGGAGCCGGCGATCCTGGGCCCGAAGAGGAGCAAGCAGATCGTGTGGCCGCGCCAGGTTGCGATCTATCTGACCCGGGAACTGACGGACCTGAGCCTGATTGAGATCGGTCGGCATTTCGGCGGTCGCGACCACAGCACCGTCCTTCATGCCTACAACAAGGTCAGTGAGCTCATAGTCGAAGACGAGAAGGTAATGTGGATGATCAACAACTTCAAGAGCGGCCTGCAGCAGCCCTGACCCCGCCCAATGGGCG
>JAUWOG010000524.1 GCA_030612305.1 Armatimonadota bacterium
AAGCTGCTCAGGCATCAGTAGAGCGCGGATGAGCTGGATTGCCTGCTGGTTGTCGGTGCTGTTCCCGTCAGGCCTGCGCATATCATTGAAGGCCTGCCTGATGAGTTGCCAGTCGGCCACGGTTGCCTGTTCTCCTCGCAACAGCCGCTCACGAAGCGCCCGTACATCCTGCATGGTCTGCGACTCTGTCTCCGCCAGGGCGGCGCCCACAACCTGCAGAATTGCATCCAGCTGATTAACGGTGAGTTCGAGGGCTGTCAGTTGCATCAGCATCGTCACTGCGAGTAGTTCAGCGCCCCCGCGAAAGCCCCTCCCAGCTCTCTGCCTCGGCTGCGCTACCGCGATGCAGGCAAACACAAGCGACACCAACACCACGACTCCCAGCAAACGAAGATACCTGTTCATTCCCATTGATCTCACGTGTTCCTCATCCTTTCGCTGTGGTCTTGTCGTCGCCGAGTATCTTCCGCAACCTGTTGAGGTTCGCGTCAACTGCTCCCGAAGAGTCGCGCGTATCCAGTTGCTGCCACACAAGCAATGCTTCCCTGAGCTTGCCGGCCTTTTCCAGCGCATGGGCATAGGTGCGAGCCTGGACCGCCGGCGCCTCCAACTCAAAGCTCCTCTTCAGGTGCTCGACGGCGGAACTGACATGGCCGTGATGCAGGTAGTAGAATCCCAGCTCGAAGTGTGCCTCCCAGTTGTTGGGATTGGCGGCGATCGCTCTGCGATAGGTTGTTATGGCGGCTCCGTGTCGGTTCATTGACCACTGCAACCACCCGCTGGCCGCATACACATCCACCCATGACGGCTGCAGGAAGACGGCCGCCTCATTGCAGCGAATCGCCTGGTCGTAGTCGCCGACGTGAAACCAGATGTCGGCTTCGTCAATGAGAGCCTGGGCCGCGACCTCCCGCACCTCCGACCAATCCCCCGCCGCGATCGGCTCCTTGCGCGATGGCACGCCACGAAGTGTGCCTCGCTCTTTGCGTGCCGCGATGATGACGCGGCTCAGAAACGGATCGCCCTTGCAGCGCGTCGAGTTCAGCACTTCCCGCCCGTCTTCGCTCCGGATCTGGTTGAGCCCGAAAACGGCATAGAACTTCAGCCACGCCGGCCCTTCGTACAGCGCGGCCTTCGCCCCCTGCCAACCCTCAGCCGCACCGTGTTGTGCGAGCCCCACTCCGGCGTGTATCCGCACCCATCGGTCACCGTCATCCAGTGCCCCGCGCAGCATCTGGAGTCCCTGCGGCCCGCCGATCTGCCCCAGGATGAAGGCGGCCCTCTGCCGGTTGACGGGCAGCCCGTTGTGCAACTCCTCCGCAGCGAAGGGTATGAGACTCTCGCAGCCGGCCAGTACAGGCACCAGCATCCACGCTGTCTCAGTGCCGTCGTTTTCCTCCGCCGCCACCCCGGTCGCCATACCCAGGCACAGCGCAGAGAGCGACATTGCGACTAAAGCGACGCATCTGGCGCAGCTATTCATGCGACCACCTCTGCTATGCTATAGTGTCTTCTCAGGCGCGCCCGCGGTCCCTCGCACCGCGTAGCTCGAGCCTCCAGCCTGACACCTACTTCGCCCTCATGCCGCCCGAATCCTGTCCGCGTTTGGATTATCTTGGTGGCGGGTATAATACACCTGCAAGCCTCTAGAGGTTTTACATAGACGGAGCAGAGACGTAGGGCATCTTGAAAACCAGTGCACACGAGGAAGAGGAGGTGTTCGAAGGCTAATATGGAATTCGACATCACCAGGAACTCGCCCGGCCTAGACCGATGAAACAGGAGGCAGAGCGCCGCAAGAGGTAGCGCGGCCGCCCCACGGAAGATGATCTTCCAAACAGATAAATCGGATAACGGCACAGAAATTGCGGGCGGGTTCTTTGGATTCTTGCGGGCAACCAACGCCTCCGAAACATTTGTTCCGCCGAAAGCAGGACATCTCGTTTGTCGCGTCGAAGTAGTGGGTAAGATGTAGATGTGGAAGTGCTTTGGGGTGGCGGACTAAGTTGTTGGGAGTGATGCCTATGACTGTACACTGCATACTCCGCACCCGGAGCCGCACGGGCTAAAAGCGGCCGCGGGACCAGCAACCGGACGGGGAGTGATGCGTATGTATGTACCCAGCTCCCACAAACCCCCGAACCGCTGAGGGGAAAATCAGCGGCCCAGGCAAATACCTCAGACGTACAGGATTGATGCCTATGGGTGTACGCAAGCCGTAACCGTGTAGTAATTTGACAACCAAACCGACGTTTGTACGATTCGGGATACAGGGGAGTGATGCGTATGGAAGTACTTGCCTCCCTTCAAACCCCCGACCGCTGAGGGGAAAATCGGCGGCCAGGGCACACACTACTGCAACACAGGATTGATGCCTATGGGTGTAGATACGCCGTAACCATCCCGAAGCGCTGACCGATTGTCAGCGTATAGTGCAAAACTCACAGCCCGCCACCCCAATTTCGATGGCGGGCTTTATCTTGGCTGCATTTATTCCTCACGCCTCAACCCAGATCGGGCTCGACCACGCCATCTGACCATTGGCCTGCACCACCCGCAGGTAGTAGCACCCCACGCCGCCACACCCCATTCACCTCATGCAGCGGGAACTCATATTCGACGTACTTACCGGGACGAAGCAGAATCGCCATCCTCTCAAAGATTACTCGATCGAAGTGATTGACAACAGGTCCTCCCTGGGTACAATGGGTTTACCGAGGCCCCAACGTCCGAACTGTCTCCGTATGGAGCGCGTGCCTGCCGATGGTAGGATAGGACCTGGGGCCGCTATTCTTCTACCCCATCGGTTTGCCGAACTCCCACACGTCTTCCAGGCGAGGCCGTATCACTTCGCGGTAGAGGTCACGATCGTCCATCGAGAACAACGGCAGCGATGACCAGTGCCGGCGTTGAGCCTGCCCCCACCTTGAAGCCGGCATCCCCGGACTCATCCA
>JAUWOG010000746.1 GCA_030612305.1 Armatimonadota bacterium
CTCCTGGCGCAGGAGCCGGAAGACCTCCGCACAGAAGGAGGCCTGCAGGAGCGGCTCGCCGCCGGAGATGGTGCAGCCGCCCCCGGACGTGGCGTAGAAGGTTCTGTCCTCCAGGACCGCCGCGCCCGCCTCCTCGGCGGACATCTCCCGGCCATAGTATTCCAGAGCGCCGGGCAGGCAGGCTTCCACGCATTCGCCGCAGCCTGTGCAAAGCTCGCGATTGAACAGATGCGCGCCGTCGCGGAAGACATGCGCCCCGGTCGGGCAGACCTCCGCGCACTTCCCGCAGCCGACACACTTACTCCGCGAAAAGCCGATCTCGGGCTCCAGCGAGATGCTCTCCGGATTGTGGCACCAGCGGCAACGCAGAGGACAACCCTTCAGATAAACAGTCGTCCTGATGCCAGGGCCGTCGTGGACGCACATGCGCTCTATGTTGAGCAGCCGCCCTTGCATCAGACCACCTCCGCCTTGGTGATGAACATCTCCTGCTCATCCGGGGCGAGGTCGGCAAACCGTACGTTCCAGCCGCAGACTCTTACCTGAAGGTTGGCGTGCTTCTCAGGATGCCGCTGGGCCTCCCGCAGGACTGCGGCGTCGAAGATGTTGAACTGGATGGCCATGCCGCCTTGCGCGAAATGGCTCCGGACGATCGAGCAGATCGTCTGAATGCCCTCGGCGCCTCCTGCGACGCTGGGATGCAGCATGATGTCCAGCACCGTGCCGTTGGGGAACTGGGAGAGGTCCAGCTTCGTGACGGAGTTGATGAGCGAGGTGACGCCGTTTCTATCCATGCCGATGGTCGCGCCAGTGTTGAGGGTCAGGGGCTCTGCTGCCAGGCGGCCGTCCGGCAACGCCCCGGTAAGCTTGCCGAACACCTTCGCGCTGTCAGTAATTGCGTAGAGGGCTGCCTGGAAGACGCCGCCCCGGGCGTTCGGTTCATGGTTGATCCGTTCCCCGAGGAAGTCGGCAATCTGAACGGCGATGCTATCCACGCGATCGTCGTTGTTCCCCCATTTGGGGACGCGGTGTTGCGCCGTGAGGCGCAGCTCTTCGCAGCCCTGCCAGTTGGCCGCCAGAGCGGCTCTGAGTTCGGCGAGGGTGCAGCGTCTCTCGTCATAGACGAGCTGCCTGATGACCGCCAGGGAGTCCGCCGCGTTGGCGATGCCATAGCAACAGCAGCCGCTGGTGTTGTACCTGGCTCCGGCTTCGGAGACGTCAAGGCCCTGCTCCAGGCATGAGTCCATCGTGCCTGAGAGAAGCGGCGACGGGCTGACTTGTGGCCACAGACGCTCCTCCCTCCGCACCTTGTCGGTGGCAAGGGCAATGTGGGCGTCAAGCGTGCCAAGATAAGCGGCCATCAGCTCGTCGAAGGAAGCGTAGTCTCCCGAGGCCATGACCAGCTCGACGGCCTTGGCCAGATTCACGCCGGAGGCCCCGGAACAGTTCAACTCCTGGCCCATGACAGCCGGCTCATAGCAGCCAATGAGGATATAGTCGCGGGCGTCCTCAGGGGTCTTGCCATTCTGGCGCAGCATCTCAACCTGCCCGGCGTCGTTGACCGTCACGATGCCGCTGCAGCCGGCCTGGATGCAGCCGACCACTTGCTCGAAGAAGTCGCGCGGCGTGGCTTCTGCAAGCCGCACATGCAGCTT
>JAUWOG010000209.1 GCA_030612305.1 Armatimonadota bacterium
CGCAGTCGGGAACATCAAGGCCGTGCAGGAGCACCGGACGGCATGGGCCGACGAGGCCATCTATGAAGGCATCCCCGAGGAGTTGACGCTAATCGGCAATGTGCGGCTGAAGACCGATGAGGGTGACGAATTCCGCGCGCCGCGTGCCGTCATCGGGATCGAGGAGGATTGGATCCGCGCTGAGAACGTGAGCGGCGTCACCTTCCGCCGCGAAGAAGAAGAGAAGAAAGACACCAAGGCCGAAACCGAAGCGGAAACGAAGACCGGCGAGGCGGCTAAGGCTGAGGGCGAAGGCACAGAAAAAGCTACCGCCGAGGCCGAGAAGAAGCCGCAGGACGAAGAAGCGACCCTGGCCAAAGAGGCCGAAGAAGCAAAAGGCAACTCCGGGGATAAGGAGAAGCCCCCGGAGTAATAGTCAGTCGCAGTCTCAGCCGAGTCTGTCAGCCGACGTCGGCACCGCAGGCCTGGCGGACTCGCTCCATTGTCTCGCCGGCCACCGCACGCGCGTGGACGGCCCCGGTCCGCAGCACATCTACCACGTAGTCCATGTCGTCGGCGAGTTCCTGCCGGCGTCGCCGCGTCTCCCCGAAGTAATCCATGAACAGCTCGAAGAGAGCCTTCTTGGCATCCCCGTAGCCCATGCCTCCGGCGCGGTATCTGTCAGCCATCTCCTGTTGCTGCTGCTCGTCGGCGAAGAGCGAGTAGATTGCATATACTGAGCAGTTGTCGGGGTCCTTGGGGTCCTCCAGCGGCGTGGAGTCAGTGACGATACTCATAATGGCCTTGCGCACCTGCTTCTCGGGATCGAAGATGCAGATGGTGTTGTCGTAGCTTTTTGACATCTTGCGGCCATCAATGCCGGTGACGGTAGCGGTGTTCTCCAGGATGTAGGCGGCGGGAACCACGAGCGTCTCGCCGTAGGTGTTGTTGAAGCGGAGGGCGATGTCGCGCGTCACCTCGACATGCTGCTTCTGGTCCTGGCCCACGGGCACGAGGTTGGAATCATAGATGAGGATGTCGGCGGCCATGAGTACGGGATAGGCGAAGAGGCCGTGGTCGGCGGGAATGCCCTGTGCGGTCTTGTCCTTGTACGCGTGGCAGCGCTCGAGCAGCCCCATCGGCGTGATCGTAGATAGTATCCAGGTAAGCTCGGTGACCTCCGGGATATGGGACTGGAGGAATATGGTGGCCTTCTCCGGGTCGAGGCCGAAGGCGAGGTAGTCCGCGGCGAGACCGAGCGTCTGTTGCCTGAGGTCTTCGGCATCGCGGATGCTGGTCAAGGCATGGTAGTTGGCGATGAAGTAGAAGCCATCATGCTCGTCCTGAAACTCCACGTACTGACGAATGGCCCCGAAGTAGTTGCCGATGTGGATTTTCCCCGAAGGTTGTACGCCTGACAGTACCCTCATGATTTATCTCTCCATTGCACTGGCAAGGAATGTCGTGGTGCGTCTGAGCGTGTGACTGTGCGGCTGAGTCGAAAAAAGGACGAACCGTGGCGCTTGCTGCCGGCCCACGGTTGGTATTCTGCGATAGGTCAGTTGTCACGCACGCAGACAGGGCCGGCGGTCAGACGAATAGTCGCCAGGCCCAAATGCGATCACTGATTCTGCACGTCAGTATTGCGTCTGTCATCAGCGCTCTGCCATTAGTTTAGGAATTACGAGTGGGGCTGTCAAGTGGCTTTGCAATGTCAGGGGTTTTGCGGCATAATAGCCTGGGCAGGAGTCTGGGGGAGTGAACAGGCCGCATCTTGCGCTCGGCACAAAGACGACACGCGGGCGGGTATGATGAAGATAGCAGACCTCGTAGAGCTTCGGGAGATGGCGCGCTCGCTGGATCTGGCCGGACTGCGCGACATTCGAGAAGCCCTCGATGCGACGGATGGTGCCCCGAGTCTCCTCACGGCGACGGAACTCGACGAGTTGCTCTCGGAGTATGTGCTGCTCACAGGCATCGGGGATGATGCCCTGCACAGGCTCTTTGACGAGTTGCTCAGCGATGCTGCCACCGGCGCGGCGTTGATGGTGCAGGGAGCCGCCGGTGCGGGCAAGACGCACCTGCTGTGTGTCGCGGCGCTGCTGCTGGAGTACCCGATGCTGCGCTCTCTCTTCGCGCAGGCACACCCGGAGTACGAGCAGATCCTCCGGCGCATGGACCGCAGGCCCGCGCCGCTGGTAGTGCCGGTGTCTCTGCAGGAACACCGGGCCGAGGATGAGCACCTCGAGGACATCGTCTTCGACTGCGTGGAGCAGGAGTTGGGCAGGCCGCGCTACGACATGGAGGTGCCGCTGTCGGAGCAGTCATACGCGCTGGACCTCATAGAGCGCCATATCCTGCCGCGCTACCAACGGGGCCTTGACGCACATGTCCGGCAGCGCTACGGGGGTTATGAGAGCTGGGCGGAGTTGTCGGAGCAGGACCGCGGCACCGCGGTCTCGGCAGCACAAGGCTTCGCAGCCGGCATCGGGTATCCTCTGGATTTCCGGCAGAGCCGCATGGAGCGGCTGGCACGCCTCACCGAAGTCGTCGCGGGCCTCGACGCCTCCGGCGTGGTTTGGCTCATTGACGACCTCTGGCAGTTCCTGGCCGGGGCCGGCGGCAAGGCCGTGCGCAACGACATCGCGTTCCTCGAATTCCTCGGCCAGCGCACCAAGCTCGACCGGCTCTACCTCCTCGTCACCACGCGCGCGGGGCTGGAGGAACTCAGCGGCATTGAGCCCTATGTAGTGGCGGGTATCCGCGACGCCTTTGACGGCACCTGCAGGCTGGACGCCGCGCGCATGAGACGCGTCGCGCACACGCGCGCGATACACATACTCGACGCGGACGATTTCGAAGAGGCGATTGGCCAGGTGCACTCGGCCTACCGCCAGGCACTGGGCGAGCCGTCGTTCTCGGAGGCGGAGTTGCGAGCGTCATACCCGCTGCACCCGGCGACGGAGCCCATCCTCGAGAACATCTACCAGAAGTACTTCGCCGAAGGCGATGCGCTTGTTGATTTCCTTGAGACGCTACGGGCGTCCGGGGGTGCGATGGTCCTGGAGCGGGATTTCCGCCGCCTCATATCGCTGCCGGAGATGCTCGATCTGTTGAGTTCGCGCCTCGCGGCCCACCCACGGGCCAGCGATTATGTGCGCGAAGTCCTCGACTATTACGAGAAGAACGCTTCACGAATTGCGCCCGACCATCCGGATGAAGTGCGGTGCCTGACCAAGGCGCTCATCATGCTGAGCATGGGCAACATGCCGGCGGCAGCAGACCGCATGGCGGAGCTGATTGGTCTGGACGAAGATGGGCACCCGCTGGTGACCACCGCGATGGTGCAGGAGCTACTTGAGCAGATGCGGCTGCGGGGGAACTATGTTGACATGCGCGGCGCGGATGAGCGCGCCAACTACACCATAGATGTCCATACGAACCTGGGTGAGCTGGCGCGACGGCGACTGATGACCGCCCGCAGCGGCTTCGTGGATGGCGACGCCAGGCTGTGGAAAGCAGCGCGGTCGGCCGCGTCGAGGCCGGATTTCCCGCTCGCGCATTTCGATGAGGCGAAGACACTTGAAGTCGTCTGGGAGAACACGACGCGCTTTGTCGTGGCTGCGACGACCGACCTGAAATCCATCTCCGGGCAGGAGCTGAAGGATGAGGCCTCAGAGCTGGCGGCGGTTGACACCGAGCACACCTGCCGCGTTCATATCGCCCAACTGCTGGACCCGGAGGGCCAGGCGCAGGCATTTGCCGAAGCCTCGCTCGCAGTGACCGGCCAGCGCTTTGCGGATGGACTGATAGCGTGGCTGCCCCGGGCGCTCAGCGAAGTCGAGCTGGACAAGGTGCGGCAACTGGCCGCATGCCGGCAGGTGCTGCGGGAGCCGTCGTCGGCGCACGAGCAGCCCGAGGTGGGGGATCGCATCGCGGAGGAGGCGGCGATGCTGGAGCCGGAGGTGGGCCAGATGGTCGCCCGGGCATACCGGGACGGGCGCCTGCTGACGGCTGCGGGGCATGAGCAAGCACTGGATGATGCGACTCGCGATGCGCCCATCTGGGCGGACTTGCTTGGGGGTGTGGTGGCCGGCTCGCTGGCGCGCCTCTATCCTGATTTCCCGACGATAGCTCCGCGCCGGGCGATGACCGGGGCGCGCATCGTGGACCGGCTGCTTGAGGGTATCATCAAGCCGGGCACGCTGGAAGTGGAGGCCGATGCCGGCCTTGCGACAATGGCCGAGGATGTGCTGGGGCCGATGGGCTTGGTACAACGCGATGAGGAAACGCTGTTCGTGGATGTTCGTAACAGCCCGGCGGCGGCAGCGGTGATGGAGCGCGTGCGTGCGCGTGACAAGACGCCGGAGAGCGAGCGCGGGCGGCCGCTGTCGTACGCCGACCTGGGGCTGCACCTCGCGAAATCCCCCGCCGGCATAACACCCGAACTATTCGAGCTGACGATCGCGTGTCTGCTGCGAACGGGCTGGCTGAGGGCGGTTGACATGGCGGGCGACTCGCTGCCGTCGGACGTGCTCGATGGGCCGATACGGTCGCGCGGCGCGCAGGTGGCGCGCGCGCCGCTTCGGAGCATGGGGGAATGGCGAGGCCTCACCCGGATCGCGAAGATGGTGCTGGGCACGAGCGTACCACGGCCCGACCATGCCACGCAGACGAGCATCCACACGGGCCTGGTGGAAGCCGGCGAGCTGAACCTCAAGCGCATTGCCGCGATGAAAGCGCGAGTCGCACAGCTTCAGGGCACGCTCGGGCAGGCGGCGGCGCAATGGAGTGAGGCAAACGCGACCCTGGACGAAGCGGCGGAGTTCTTCGGTCTCATGGACGCGACGCTGATGCCGGCCGAGGGTCTCAAGAAGCTGGTCAATGAGGGACAGAGGTTTCTGCAGCAGGACGGCGGCCCGGCCCTGCTGACAAGGCTGCTGCGACAGGCCGACGGCATCTGGGATTTCCTCCAGGGCACCGCGGTGGCGGTGGTCACGATGCGGACGTATCTGCTCGACGAGCGCCTGCGTCTGGACAATGATCCGGACTTGCGGGCGCGGCAGCAGCGGCTGCTGGCGCTCATCGGCACGGGCGAGCAGATCATATCCGAGGCGACGGCATTTGCGCGACTCTCGCAGATATTCCTGGCTACATACAAGCGGCGCTATCTCAACTGGCACCGCCGCTGTCACCGGCCGGCTCTCTTCGAGCGCTACCGGTCCCTGAGGGCTGCGCCGGAGCTGCGCGCGCTGGCACA
>JAUWOG010000199.1 GCA_030612305.1 Armatimonadota bacterium
TCGCTCTCTTCCGTCTTCGCGGCGGCGACTGGCACGAATCCATATTGCGCCCCTCCGCTGACGAGGACTGCGACGAGCAGTGCAGCATCGCGGTCGCGCCCAGACCGGGCACTCTCGCCGGCGAGGACGTCGAGTATGGCCAGCGAGGTCCGACCGGCAGTGGCTACCGCAATATCATCCACGCCCTCCGTGTCGGCGACGGTTCACAGCACGGCACCGTGACCTGGACGACGAAGGAGACGGGCCGCAGCGTCCGTTCCTTCCTCATGGGGCAGCCTGACACCGAGTTCATCCTCGCCCGTGCGCCGCTGGTGCGACCGGCGAAGAACATTCCTGCCGAGCGCGACAAATACCAGGGCCCATACCTGATGCGCCGCCACACGGGAGAGCCCAACCTGACCAGCCGCTTCGCCGCAGTCTATGATGCCTGGCCCCAGGGCGGCAAGCCGCTCATTGACCGCGTCGAGTGGCTGACACCGGAGCCTTCGGACAGCCTTTGCGCCGCCATGCGTATCCATGTCGGCGACCGCGCGGACCTCATCTACGTCAGCGCCGATGATACCCCGAGGCGCGTCGGCGACATCACGTTCAGCGGGCCGATAGCTGTCGCCTCCACGCAAGCGGGCCGGACTACCTGGGCCTACCTCTACGGCTCCGGCTCCATCGAGGCACCCGGCCTGTCCCTCAAGGGGCATCCGGATTTCCAAGCTCCCCTCAAGCGCGTCCTGCGTGAGGAAGAAGAGGCGGGCGTCAACGCCTTCGAAGTTGCAGCCGACCTCACCGGCGACGCTCTCAGCAACGTCTGGCTGCGCATCATCCACGGTGACGGCAGCGCCCACGGCTACCGCATCGAGGACGTCCAGGCGATAGACGGCGGCTCGCGCCTTCTCATCGCCGGTGAGCCGGGATTCGAAATGACCTCGCCCGGCATGAAGATGCTCTATCCGCCACACTATGAAATCCCCGGCCCGCAGCAACTCGAGATAGCTAGGCCGGCATTTGCACAGGCCGACAGGTAACTGCTATCATCGCAGCAGCGTGTCGCGGCTCCATAGTCGTCCCATCAGTCCGTGTGTTCACATCCTCAGCCACATTGATGGAGGTCAATCAGATGAACAGGCTCCTTCTACCCGTCATCATCACTGTTGCCGTTGCCATCGCGAGCCTTGCTCTGGCCCAGCCGCCGGCCCAGGAACAGGCAGTGCTCCTCTACGCCGGTGACAACATAGACACCCTCACCTACGACATGGGCCGCGACAATCCCAACAACAAGCAGGAGCTGAACACCGATCCGGCCTACCTCAGCGAGGGTAATTCCAGTCTCCATATCTCGTCCGTCTCCCCCGCTGACGCCGAGGGCAACAGCTACCTGAGCGTCAACATCCCCATCCAGCCGACGGTGTTCAAGGGCCGCGAACTCACCTTCGATGCCTGGACTTCACAGCCAGAGAACACTCAGGCTCTCTACGTCCGGGGCTACGACGCCGACAAGAACTGTGTGCTGAGCTGGCAAAGCTGGAGCAGTCCCGTTCAAGCCGAGAAGACTTCCTTCGAACTCATTCCGCACCTGTCTCTCGGGAGCCTCAACTGGGAAGACAAGGTAGCCACAGGCGACATCGAGGCCGAGGTCGTTATGCTCCGCTTCTACGTCGGCACGCATGATAAAGGGGTCCCGTTCGACGTGTATCTCGACAACGTCCGCTCTCTGAAGTCCGACCGGAAGCGGTTCGCCGACGTCACCGAACCCAAGAAGCTGTATCCTGACACCGCTCTGGTCAAAGACGGTGCCGCCTGCGCCATCATCGTCACACCTGCGGACACCGAGTATGTCGCCCTGGCAAACGACATCGCCGAGACCATCAAGGACGCCACCGGCATCGCACTGCCCGTCAAGTTCGCCAAAGACACCACCGACGATGACCTCGGCGCGACGAATGCGATCGTCCTCGGCAACATCGCCAACAACCTCTGCCTGCTCTACCCCTATTCACACGGCCTGGTCTTCGCCGACGGAGTCTATCCGGGCGCCGGCGGCTACGAACTCCGCACCGTACACGACCCCTGGGGCACGGGCCACAATATCATCGCGATTGGCTCATCAGACCTCGCCGGCACACAGGCCGCTGTCGAGCTGTTCAAGGCCAGGATCACCGCCGGAGAGGACTTGACCATCCTCCCCTTTGCCGAGACCAAGCTCACCGGCGCTGCCGAGAAGAGGTTCGGCGGCATCTTCAGCAGAGACCCCGACGAGAAGTGGGCGGAAGGCCAGAAGAAAGCCTCTGAGACCCATCTTCAAGTCGCCGGCACGCGCGGGCTCTTCTCCAAAGCCGGCAGCATCGGGCGCGACTACGCACTCACCCGCAAAGAGCCCTATGCCCGCATGTTCGTATGGATGATCGAGCGCACCTACGAGAACTACCTCAGCGATCCGCAGACCTACGGCGGCCCCTGGGGCATGGACTCCGATTTCCACATCTATCAGGTCATCCCCGGATGGGATGCCGTCGAGGAGTGCCCCGCCATCACCGACGAAGAGCGCTTCGAGGTCACGAAGATACTCTTCCGCTGGGTCGGGGAGCTCGGCCCGCGCAAGTCCGCAAAAGCATCCAGCAAGCGCATCCGCTTCAACCACCAGACCTTCCCGGCCCTCGGCTGTCTCTTCGCCGGCCAGTACTTCGACCGCTATTACCACGCTTTCGAAGGTCACATCTGGACCAAGGTCGCCGACGGCACCTTCGGGTACCAGCTCAACGCCGCCAAAGCCCACTGTGACTGCAACACATACCAGTGGCACACGCTCCATCATACGCTCGCCTACTGCCTGGCACGTCCTGACCTGAGCTATTTCGAAAGCGGCAACCTCCGCCTCACCGCCGACTACGTCATCCTGACTATGAACAATCTCGGCTATCAGGTGCCCTACGGAGACGTCGGCGGATGGGGACCACTCGGTGGAGAGATGCACACGCTCCGTGCTGCGGAGTGGTTCTACCGCGATGGTCGCTTCCAGTGGGCTATCAACAAGAAGATGGCCGTCTCCAACCGCCTGGCCGTCGGCGATTTCGACGTCAACTCGCAGGTCGTCGCTGAACCCGATGATCTCCTCGGCGCATGTGTCTGGCCCCTCGATAACCTCTGGTACGACTCATTCATAGGCGACGAAGAAGTGGACCGCGACCGTGTCTATGACAAGATAACCTTCCGCAACGGCTTTGACCCCGATGACCAATATCTCCTGCTCGACGGTCTCGCCCGCGGCGGGCATTGCCACATGGACGGCAACGCCATCCTCCAGTGGACGGAGAATGGCCGCATCTGGCTCGCCGATGCTGACTACATCAAGTCCCTCCCCAAGTACCACAACACCATGCTCATCCTCAAGGACGGCCAGTCGCAAAAAATCCCCGGCTTCTGCGAGCTTCAGAATATCGCCGATCTGCCGACGCTCGCCGCCGCCCGCTCGGCGCTGAAGAACTACGCCGGAGTTGACTGGCATCGCTACGTCATCTGGCCCAAGGGCCGCTTCTTCCTCGTCATTGACCAGATGCGCGCCAAGGAAGAGGACGATTACAGCTTCCGCGCCGTATGGCAGACCATCGGACAGGTCTCTCACGAAGACAGCAACCTCGACATCAATCAGAAGGGCCAGCACGCCCGCTTCGCCATGACAGCCGACCTTCGCTGTATTCTCACCGATGACCCCGCCACAGGGAAGAACTGGGGCTCCTACCCATTCAAGACCGACCCCGTCGTCCGGGTCTTCCAGGGCATTGCCAATACCCATCTCACGCCGGGCGCACACGCCAACATCTTCACCGCACTTCACGCCTCCGGAGAGCAGCCGTCTGAGATCCTCACGACGCGTCTGGCCGACAATGCCGTCGCTGTCACCGGCGCCGGCGAGCCGCTGGTGGCCATCGTCCCCGACGCAGAGGGCCGCATCAGTATCCCCAACATGCTCGACGCCGAAGCCGACCTCATCGTCATCACCCCGGAGCGCGGCTATGCCATCGGCGTCAGACAAGCCAGTTTCATGGGCTACGCCGAGACCTTCCCGGAAGGCGCTGACATCGAGGTCAACTTCGCCACCGGTGAAGCCACCGTCATGACCCCGGCCGCGACCACCGCCGACGTTCAACAACAGACGGAGATACTCATCGCTGACGGCCTCATCACACCCGCGCAGGTCAAGTCCGCCATCGAGGCCCTCATCAGCATGGCACCGCCGCCGGCTCCACCCGCAGGCCCTGCTGCCGACGCTCCCGACATGCCCGAGCGCTGGGCCTTCCGCGACATACCCACATCACTTCTGCTCACCAACAACCCCGGCCAGTTCGGTCGCGTCAACCCCGGCCTGCAGATATCCGTATCACCGGACCCCCTGCCCGCAAACATCTTCTCCGGAGAGAAGGGCAACAACGCAGATAGACTCACCGACGGCCTGGAAACCGGCACCGGCAATTGTGTCATGTGGGGTGATGACCAGGAAGTCACCATCAACCTCGGCTTCGACAGAGTCTGTGACATCACCGGAATCTCCCTCAAGGCATGGTTCGCCACTGCCTCCTCCAAGAACAAGATCTTCCAACTCGGCCGCATGAAGGTCCTTGCCAGCAACGACGATTTCCAGAAGGACACACGCACCTTGCTGGATCACGAAGACACGAAGATGCACCCGAGCTGGGGCGTTCCCGTTACGTACGCCTTCGACGAACTGGCAACCCGGGCGAAGCAGTTGCGCGTCATCCTCGCCCCCCGGCCCGGCTCAGGCATCTACGTCGCCGAACTTCAGGTCCGGGGCAATGCCGAGGGCCTCGTCATCCAGCAGTCCGACGTCGCCGCAGTTGACACCTTCCGCTGCGTCCACTGTGCCGACCTCGACGGCGACGGCCTCGCCGAGGTCATCGCCGGAAGCAACAGCGGCCACGTCTATTGCTTCGATGGCGCGGGAGTACTCAGGTGGAAATTCGACTGCGGCGGCTCGGTCGAGACCGTCAATACCGTGGACTTCGCCGGCGACGACAAGCTCTCCATCATCGCCGGAGGCATCGGCGCCAAGCTCTTCGCCCTCGACGCCGACGGCAAACTCATCTGGGAGTTCGCCGTCCCCAGGTACAAGCGCAACGCCCATGTTCGCACCGTATTCCCTGCCGACCTCACCGGCGACCAGACACAGGTGGCAATCGCCGGGTGCGACAACTGGCGCTACTACGCCGTGGACGCCGACGGCAAGGAGCTCTGGAACTACGATAGCGTCAATGGCTAGCCCGCCGGCCTCCCTGCGGAGCTAGACGGAGACGGACTTCACGAGGTCATCGCCGGAACCGAGTACTACTGGTGGCACT
>JAUWOG010000240.1 GCA_030612305.1 Armatimonadota bacterium
GGGCGCAACACAATGCAATTGACAAACCCACACGGGAGTGCTACTGTCAAGTTAGCTGATAGGGCTCGATAATGGCAGCTACCTTCGCAGTTGAAAAACTCCGGCATCAATGCAGCCGCCATCCCAGCAAGGCCCACACCAGTGCCTCGCCTGTGGGAGGGTTTGTCAGCTATGAGAAGGAAGTTGAGCGGCCAGACAAACAGCGGCGCTTCGAGCGCGGCAGCAAGGAGAGAATCTCAATGAACAAGCTTACATCGGCAGGCCTGATTCTATTAGCAGGTGTCACAATCATCGCTTTACTGGCCGGCTGCGGGGGCAATGGAGATGCGCCGGCGCAGGCGGTAGATGATGCCGTCAATGCGACCGGTGACCAGGTCCTCATACGGGGAACCACCGTCGAGCTACTTGACGCCTCCGGTGCTCAGACCGGCCGCTACTTGACCATCCCTGACGCAATGGCGCTACCGGGGCAGACGGTACACTTGCTGGTCAACCTCAGTGACATAGGCAGTGTTGCCGGCTTTGAGGCACATGTCAATTTCGATCGGGGTCTCCTTACCGCCACAGACGTCGCCGTCACCGATGCAATTCCCGGCAGCCCGATCGTCGTCATCAACACTGACAATGATGCCGGAACTATCGCGGTGGTCGTGGCCGGGCTCCAGGAAGCCTCTTCCGGATCTGTGACGCTGCTGGATATCACCTTCACCGTGGCTGCTGCCATCGGCTGTGCAACCACCAACATCGGCATCAGTGTTGACCTTGTGGACGGCTCGGCCAACACCATAGGTACAACCCTCAACGACAGTGGGACGGTGAACATCCGTCTCGGATACCTCGGCGACATGAATCAGAATGGTGAGCCCAATGTCGCCGATGTCATCATCATTCTGCGCATCATCGTGGGCCTTGAGGAGGATTCACCTCAGGCGGACTGCGATGAGGATGGCCAGACCGGGCTGGTTGACGCAGTAATGATGATACGTTGCGTGGTCGGGCTGGATGATTGGCCCATTGGCGTTTACGGCCAGAAACAGCCCGTCACGATAGTGGCTACTACGCCTCAGGACGGTGCTACCGGTGTTGACCCGGCATCCGATCTCACCATCGTCTTCAGTACCGAGGTTGACCCGGGCAGCCTCGCCTATACCTGTAGCCCGGCGGCGACCTTTACCGCCACATGGAATTCACCGACCAACGACACGGTGACGCTTGAGCCCGGAGGCGGGGTGGCAAGTGCCGCTCTCGCCGGCGACACGACCTACACCATATCCGGCATCGGTGTCACGCCTGTTGACACCTTCTGCTACGAGGCACTTACCGGCGGCCAATTCAGCTTCACTACGGCTGCCGGCGGAGTGCAGCCGGAGGTCGAGATAACCTCGCCCGCTGATGGGGCTACTGTCAGCGGCAATTTCGATGTGACGGTTGCCGCCGACGCTAACCCGGTTCCGAGCTCAGGCCTTGCGCTGCAGCAGACGGCGACTATCACGAAAATCGACGTCACTTTCGGCGGCGTCGCCAAGACCATCAGCGGCAGCGCGGGCACCGTGACCTTCAACAGCCTGCTCGTGGTCAACGGTAGCCACGAGGTTACCGCAGTGGCTACCTCAAGCAATGGCAGGACTGGTGCCGACAGCATTGATGTGACGGTGGACAACTTCGTCGTGTACGTCGGGAATGCTACGGTAGCGAGCGGCGCGACATTCACTGCTACTGTCAATCTTGCCGACACCACCGGTGTCGCAGGCTTCGGAATGACTGTCAACTACGACCAGACTAAGCTGGAATTGGTCGGCGGCGATGCGGCCGTAGCTAAGGGCGAAGCACTACCGGGCAGTGCCCTGCTGATAGCCAACACCGCGACGCCCGGAGTGATCAGTCTCGCAGTAGCCGGCATGGCTACCTTCGACAACGCCAGGACCGAGCTCCTGACCATCGAGTTCCAGGCCATCGGCGCTGCAGGACCAACCGTCATTGACATTGATGACACGGCCGGGGCGCCCACGCGGCTCCTCTTCGCCGATGCGATGGCTACGCCCATTGACCCCCAGCCGACCGCAGTGGACGGCACGGTCACGATCCAATAGCCCGGCAAGTGCGAAGACGAAGGGAATCACAAAGGACCGGCCTCCCAGAGGTCGGTCCTTCGCTGATCTTCCACAGATTGGCCCTTCATCTATCGCCTGCCGCTACTCGGACGCGGGAGAGGGTCCGGCGAATGCAGGCACCGGCAGGCGGACGGTGAAGATGGTTCCCTGGCCGGGTTCCGATTCGTACTCGATGACCCCGTTGTGATCCCCCTGGATGATGCGTCGGCACGAGAAGAGTCCGAGGCCGGTGCCCGTCTCCTTCGTTGTGAAGAACGGCTCGAAGACATCGTGGTCGCTATCGGCCGGGATACCCGGCCCGTTATCCTTGAAACTGATGACGACCTCATCCTGATCCTGATAGGTCCTGATCGTGAGGCGCGGATTCTCGGTCTTTTCCATCGCTTCGATGGCATTCAGGCAGAGGTTGAGAAAGACTCGGTCAATGTGGGTTTCGTCAACGAGGACTTCGGGCAGATCCTCGGCCAGGTCCATCTCCAGCCTTATGCTGTTGTGACTGATCTCAGTGTTGAGCAACGAGATGGTGCTGGCAACAATGTCATTGATGGCCGCCGGGCTGAGGCTGACATCCTCGGACTGAGAGAATGACATGAGCCGTTCAGCGAGTGCCGAGAGCCGTTTGGTCTGACGGCGAACAGCCTCCTCGTCTTCGGGGTTGACATCAGCGTCTCGCAGCATGAGGTCCACCAACCACTGGAGGGGCGTAACGATATTGATCATGTCATGTGCGACGGTGGCCACCAGAGTGCCGATGGTGGAGAGCGTCTCGGAGGCAACAAGCTGCTGCTGGGCGGACTTGAGCTCTTCATAGGCGTTGCGGAGGTCGGTGTAGAGGCGGGCGTTGTCTATCGCCACGGATGCTTGCGCCGCGACGCCGGCGATGAGGTCAACGTCGCGCTCGTCGAAGACATGTGTCGCGGACGTGGTGTACAGATAGATGACGCCCATGACGTCCTCTTTGCGCACCAGGGGTGCACAGATCGCCGAGCGGATCTGGAAATCGCGCACACTGGCCAGCTCCTGGAAGCGCTCGTCAGTCATCGCGTCGGTCGTCAGAATCGCGGCGCGCTCATTGATTGCCTTGTCGAGGATATGGCGTGATATGGTGATCTTCTCTTCGAGGTCCTCGACTCCCTCACGTTGGCGAGCCACCGTGGGTATGAGGTCTCCGGTTTCCCTGTCGAGGAGGAGCAGGAAGCCGCGCTCGGCGGCGAGGCATTCCATGACAGCGGTCATGACGACATTGCCCAGCTCGTTGACATCGAGGGTCGAGGTGAGCGCCCGGCCGACCTCCTCGTACACATGGAGGTATTCCCTCGGATGTTCGAGTTCCCGTTCCGTTGCGATCTGCTCGGCGGAGACGGCATAGACAACATTCTCGTCTTTCGACGCATGGAGGTCTGTATCGGACAACTGGATGGCTTCAATCCTCTGCGTCTGAGATGCCGATACGTCGTCATCTCGAAGCGTCATCCATGTTCGCCCCATACGCATGCGGTCGTTGGCACGCACGACGGTGGGGGCGTGAATCCGCCGCTGGCCGACGAATGTCCCGTTGATGCTATGGAGGTCTTCGAGAACCCACGAGCTCTCATCACGCTGGAGCAACTCCGCGTGGAAGCGAGAGATACGGCCATCCAGAGGCAGGCAGATATCGTTGTCGGACTTGCGCCCGAGGGTGACGTTGGGCCCGTCCAGCGGAAAGCAAGCGCCCTCCATCTCACCACTGAGGATGACCAGTTCCATTACAATCACCGTGCTATGATATGATACGCCTGTTCAGCAACGCGGGGGGGACACTGCGGTGTGCGGCGCCGACTCACATCTCTATCTGCACCGGCTCATCGCCGACCGCGATGCTGCCCGCGACGAAGCACTCCTGGCCGGCCGCACTGAGCTCTCCAAGCCAGCGGTCGGCGTCATCGGCTCCCACCACAAGTGCTATCCCCATGCCCATGTTGAAGGTGCGGTACATCTCTTCGATCGCCACATTGCCCGCGATCTGTACGAGGTCAAAGATCGGCGGCTTTTCGATCGCCCTCGCATCCAGCACTGCCGTCATGCCGTCCGGCATCAACCGCGCCATATTGTCGTACCAGCCGCCGCCGGTTATGTGCGCGATCCCGTGGGGGAGAGGGTCCTGGCCGAACAGCGGTGCCAGGTCCTGACAGTAGAGCCGCGTCGGTCGCAGCAGTTCCTCGCCGAGTGTGCATCCAAGCTCGGCGAGCTCCTGCTCCAGTTCGTATCCGGCCATTTCGAGGAGTGCCTTCCGCGCCAGGGAGTAGCCATTGCTATGCAGGCCGGAGGAGGCAAGTCCCACAACTACATCCCCCGGCTCGATGGCGGAGCTGTCTATGATGCGGGACCTTTCGACGATGCCTACCGCGAAGCCGGCCAGATCGTATTCGCCCTCCGCGTAGAGGCCCGGCAGTTCGGCCGTCTCCCCACCTAGCAGCGCACATCCGGCCTGCTTGCACGCGGCGGCGACCCCCTCGATCACCTCGGTCACCACGTGCGGCTTTAGTTTCCCTATGCCCAGGTAGTCCAGAAAGAAAAGCGGCTTCGCCCCCATGCAGACAATGTCATCCACATTCATCGCCACCAGGTCCTGCCCGATGGTATCGTGCTTGTCGAGTGCACCGGCGATCTTCAACTTCGTCCCAACGCCGTCGGCCCCCGATATCAGCCCGGGGTCCGTGTGGTCCGCCGTCAGCGCAAACATACCCACGAAATCGGCCTGGCCGGACACGACGGCCGCAGTGTGGGTGGCCGCGATCGCGTCCCGGGCGCGCTCGAGTGCCTGCTCAGCGGCGGCGATATTCACGCCGGCGTCTGC
>JAUWOG010000752.1 GCA_030612305.1 Armatimonadota bacterium
CCCCGTTCCTCCTCTCTGTCCCCCTTGAAGGTAATCTGCCCTTCGCCCTCGAAACATCTCTCTAACAGCCCTGTGATCGTATGCAGGGCTGCGGCTCTCGATGCGATCCTGCCGGGCTCTGGGAGTGATACGACATGGCCAGGAAATACGTTCTCTTCTGGTTTGACGTTGAGGATTGCAGCGTCACGCAGAGCGATGACGCAGCCAAGCGCCTCTGCGAGATCCTCACTAGCCACGGCGTCCGCGGCACGATGAAGATAGTCGGACAGAAGGCACGCGTCATGCGCGACCGCGTGCGCTATGATGCCATGGACGCCCTCACCCAACATACCATCGGCTATCACAGCAACTGGCACGGCGGCAGGCCCCAACCCGCCGAATACATGGGGCCCCTTGACTGGCTCGATGGCGTTGCCGAGTTCGAAGAGCGCGAGCGCCAGGGCTTCGACGACATCAGCAGCCTCTTCGGCCAGGTGCCTGTCACCTACGGACAGCCCGGCAGCAACTGGTCGCCGCAGGTCTTCCCCGTCCTCCGCAAGTGGAACATACCCACCTATGTCAGCGGCTTCGGCTATGTCGGTCTCCATGCCCAGCCGTTCTACTACGGCGGCATCATCAATACGTCCCACATGCGTGGCAAGGACCGCCGCGGCCGCGATGTCGCCCACATCTTCACGCTCGGCTTTGACCTCGGCACCCCCGAGGCGCGAGACCGGTACCGCACGCTCTTTGCAGACTCCTACAACGCCCTCGAGGACGGCGGTCTCATCAGCATCGCCAATCACCCGTGCCAACTCGTCCTCGAGCGCTGGTTCTCCACCGACCTCAAGACCCGCGAGCTCACCCAGGCCGGCTATCAGCATTTCGACGACTTCCTCGCCCACGTCCTTTCCCATGACAATGTCGAGACCGTCACCGCCGACCAGTTGCCTGACCTCTATCCCGACCATGCCGCCGACCGTGCCTTCAGCCTCGACGAACTACTCAGCCTTGCTCGCGCAGTCGGCGATGAAATCCATTTTCAGGAGTTCAACGGAATGGCGGTCTCCGCCGCCGAGCTCTTCGGCATGTTCCTCCGCTTCGTTGCCCGTTTCGCCGAGGCCCGCTCCATCCCGCGCGGCGCCGTCGCAGCACACCTCGACGGCCCCGCCTCACCCGCTCAGGACGCCATCACCGCCTTCTCCATCACAGCCGATGACCTCGCCCTCTCCGCCACCACCACCGTCAGACTCCTCCGCGAATTCAACCGCCTGCCCGATTGCGTCGCCATCGGCAGCCGCAGCGTGACTCCCGGCGACTACTTCCTCGCCCGCGCCGACGCCACCGCACACATCATCGAACACGAGTGCCTCCCTGACGAGGTCGCCATCCGGCCCTCCGTCAACCTCCTCGACGGGTACGTGGACGAGGATGCCGCACACAACGCCTGGACCGGCTCGATGATGCTTGCGGGCTTCGAGGCCCCGAAGCTCCTCGAGCAGGCCTACCTGCAGGCCTGGACTCTGAAGCCTGCCATCCTCTCCTCCACCTGGCCCGGATAGCTCATGAACGCGTGGCTCGGCCTGAAAGGTGAGGGGTGGGGAGGCCTGAGAGCTCCTGGGAGCGTCGGGC
>JAUWOG010000329.1 GCA_030612305.1 Armatimonadota bacterium
ATTCCTCTCTTGTGGGGCATGTCTATTCTCTCCCTGTGTGGTGTGACATGTCGCGAACTCAGCGGCGTTGCCAGGCTTCGTTGTTCGCATTTACGCGACACCAATATTCACAAGAGCGCATTGTAGCAGGCAATTCATTTCCTGTCAATAAGTGTTTTTTGACATGTAATTCATGTATATCACACATGGGGAAGGAGAGTGGAGGGCACTGGGCGGAAGCTGTGAGGACACTATCGCGTCCTCACAGAGTCTGCTCCGCAAATTCCACGCCCCACGCGAGAAGGAAGGCCAACAGAGAGCCGGAGTCATCTGGTCAGCTCGACGACCGCGCGGCTGACGGGGCCGGCCAGGCCCAGCGTGTTGACTGCGCGGACGGCTAACTCGGTCCTGCCGGACTCGAGTCGCAGAGTGAAGCCCGTCTCGACGGGCTGCCACTCGCCGCCATTGATGCAGGTCTCGTAGCGGTCGAAGTTGGGCATGTCGTGCTCGAGATGGACGGTCAGCGTGTTCGGCTCAGTGCGCACCAGCGTCATCTGCGTCTGGTTGTTGGTCCAGTAGAAGTCGGCAGGGCGGTTGGTGTGGTGGGAGAAGTGCTTCATCGGCGGCACCATATCATCGGCCCAATTCAGGTAGCCGTCCCAGCCCCAGACTTCAGCGCCCTGGCTGACCGGCAGCGGATAGGGCCGGCCATAGTAGTCATTGCGCGGGACGATGCGGAAATGAGCAGTCATCTGGTAGAGGTGGCCGCCGTTGTCATCCATGGCGGGCCATTCGCCAGTTTCGTGGACTTCGATGCGCATGTCCTGGAGGGTCTTGTCGCCGAGACGGAGCGTGTGCGGGTCCTCCCAGGTCTCCGGCTTCTCGAGGTGGCGGACGAGTTCGTTGCGGATCTCAAGCATGGTCAGCGGCTCGCCGGAGGCCTTGTCCTGCCAGTAGAAATCCCTGGTGGCGTCGAGGTGAATCCACTTGCGGTGAACGTTGGACCAGGCCTCGCAGACTTCGTGGCCGCTGACACCCTCGGAGTTGATGTTGACGTGGCGCGCCGGGATGCCACAGGCGATGAGAAATTCGGTAAGCAGCACGTTCGAATAGAGACACATCCTGTCGCGGCGGCGGCCCTCGTATTCATTGACAATGATCTCGCCCTCGTCATCGCGCTTGATTTCAATCCACTGCAGCACGTCCCAGGGACAGATGATGCAATCGGGCAGAGGAATGAGGTACGCCCAGCGCATCAGGCGCTGGATGACTTCCCAGTCGTCCTCAGCGCCGGCGATGACCTTGTCCAGGTCGCAGATCTGGCGGAGTTGCTCCAGCTTGGGATGGTCATAGCGCTCGGAAGTGAACTCGTAGGAGGAGCGCAGGATTTCGGCGTTGTCGGATTCCGTCACTTCCAGGTCGGACATCTGTTCGGGCTGCTCGTGGTCGCACTCGATGGCGACGGACTTGAGCGTCGGCGTGACAGTGCGGTTGTCGGTGTAGAGCTCGGCCGACCACTGCAGATAGCGACCCCTTGCCACGACGGGGCCGCCGGCGAGTATCACGGGCTCCCAGCGGGTCCACGTGGCAGCGTCATAGCTGGGCGTGTCTCCCCAGCGCAGGTTGATGATGAGGCCGGTGTCGTAGGGGAGGTCGGCCTCGACTGCGACTGCCGCCGAGTTGACGGCTAGAGGCTGCTTGACGGGGGCTTCGTCCCGGGCGGCGGCGTCTATCACCTGTGAAACCACGACGCCGGCGGAACGGTAGCGGCGCATGTCGAAGCGGATGATGTACTCGCCGACGACGTCACCTTCGGCACCCATGTTGTCAATGTGCCACGTATCGCCACCGTCGGTGCTCTTGGCGCTGGCATGAGCAGGACACTCACCGGGCCGAGCGCCCCGGTGGTAGGCGGAGTAGTTGCCGACCATGACCTGCCAGCCCTCTGCCCCCTCCACTGTCGAGAGCTCGATGACGTTCTCGCCGGGCTGGAGATGGCCGGCGGGGATTGTCACATAGTACCAGCGCGACCAGTTCCAGTCGCCCGCCGAGGCCATTTCCCAGTATTGCCTCGCAGTGGGAGTGGCGATGGGAGACGGCGGCCGCAGAGTCTCATTCCCGTTGACAGTGATGTGGAGTGTCGCGTCATGGCCCTCCCGCTCCCGAGCGGCGAATACGAGGCATACTTCGTCCGTGCATGCGTCATCGAGGGTGAGGATCTTGCGCAGGACGATGCCGTCGCCGAGCGGCTCGAACGGATGCCAGGGCTTGCCGTCGCGCTCGTAGCACTCATCGTCGCGGCCCATCATCGGGGAATCGTTTTCGATGACTTCTCCGTAGAAGAGGTGGATGCCATCATCATTATCGCCCATCCACACATTGCGCATTGTTGCTCCGGCAGCGTTGTAGATGTCGCAGGCGGACTGGCATATCCTGGAGATCATTTGTCGCTACACTCCTTTGGGATGAGACTTCAGAGCTGGGTGAGGCAGCCC
Source organism: Armatimonadota bacterium (assembly GCA_030612305.1). Lineage (GTDB taxonomy): Bacteria > Armatimonadota > Zipacnadia > Zipacnadales > UBA11051 > UBA11051. The sequence continues at coordinate 2,475 of JAUWOG010000329.1, forward strand.
GGATAGAGTGCCCCCGGGCACGTTCGTACTAGACCACGCCGTGCCTTTTGCCCACTCGCGTGAAGGCCTGTATTGCGGCGTCGAGGTGCTCCGCTGTGTGGGCTGCAGATATCTGGACGCGAATGCGCGCGAGGTCCTTCGGAACCACGGGATAGCTGAAACCGATGACGTATATCCCCTCGGCAAGCAGATCATCGGCCATGTCGCGTGCCAGGCGGGCGTCGTGGAGCATGACGGGAACGATAGGATGGTTTCCCGGGAGCATTTCGAAGCCGGCCTCAGTCATCGCCCGGCGGAAGCAGGCCGTGTTGCGCTCGAGCGTATCGCGGAGTTCGGTTGTCTCGCTGACCAGGTCTATGGCCGTCATTGCGGCCATCACGATGGAGGGGGTGAGCGTGTTGGAGAACAGATAGGGCCGGGAGCGCTGGCGGAGATACTCGATGATCTCGCGCCGGCCGCTGGTGAAGCCGCCGGAGGCTCCGCCGAGAGCCTTGCCCAAAGTCGAGGTGATGATGTCCACGCGGCCTACAACATCCCGGTACTCCGGGGTGCCGCGTCCCGTCTTCCCGACGAAGCCAGTGGCGTGGGAATCATCTACCATCACGAGCGCCCCGTATTGGTCGGCAAGCGCGCAGATGTCATCGAGCTTTGCGATGTAGCCGTCCATGCTGAAGACGCCGTCAGTGGCAATGAGCTTGATGCGGGCCTCGGCGGATTCTCCAAGCAGTTGCTCGAGGTGCTCCATGTCGCGGTTGCGAAAGCGCTTGCGTTCCGCCTTGCACAAGCGGATGCCGTCTATGATGCTGGCGTGGTTGAGCTCGTCGCTGATGATGACATCTTCGGGCCCGAGGATCGTCTCGAAGAGGCCGGTATTGGCGTCAAAGCAGGAGCTGTACAGTATCGTATCATCGGTGCCGAGGAAGTCGGATATCTTCTTCTCCAGATCGGTGTGTATCTGCTGAGTGCCGCAGATAAAGCGTACGGAGGAGAGCCCGTATCCCCACTGTTGGAGGCCGCGCGTGGCGGCCTCAATGATGCGGGGATGTGAGGAGAGGCCCAGATAGTTGTTGGCGCAGAAATTGATGACCTCGCGGCCCTGGACAGCGATGCGGGCTCCCTGCGGGCCGAGAATGATGCGCTCGTCCTTGTACGTGCCAGCCTCGCGCATGGCCCGGAGTTCGGCGGTCAGGAGGTCTCTGACTGTATCATTCATGGCTCATCTCTCCAACGCGGCGTGGTTGTGGTCATGTGGCCGGCGGATGCGCTACCACCTGATGATAACTTTCGGGTGAGCGAGAATGCGCTTCTCGAAATCCCGAGGGGAGAAATCGTCTATGTCCACGATGGTGCCCTCTCCCCTATTGAGCATTACATCATAGACCTTCTCCTGGATGCCGGCGTGAGTGGATTCGAGGAGGTTCTGCGTCATGTACCAGGTAGAGAAGATGCGCCTGCCGAAGATGCCGTGAAGGCTGAGCCCTTTGGAGACGATCTGAGAGTAGTCCTGTATGACGAAGTCGCCGCTCTTTATGCCGAATGGCACGACGTGGCCTCCGCGCCGGACGGACTGAATGGCGTTGTTGACCGAGGAGTTGTAGCCGGACATCTCGATGGCGACATCAACACCGTCGGGGCCGAAGTCGCGGACCTCGCGGACGACATCCTCGTCGGCCCTCGGTGAGTCGCTGGCAGGCTTGAAGCGGATTACCTTGTCGGCGCCGAGTTGCTCCGCCATCGCAGCGTTCCTCTCATTGGGCTCGATACCGACGATCCTGGCTGCGCCCAGCGCGCGGGCAATCAGCACCGCGAACAGTCCGATTGTGCCGCACCCGAAGATGGCGACCGTACTGCCAC
>JAUWOG010000529.1 GCA_030612305.1 Armatimonadota bacterium
CTACCGGCAGCCACGACTTGATTGCTGCCACAGTTGCGCGACGTAGATTCCACCTGTCGCCGCTGCCCGCCTGGTACACGGCGTGCCAGAAGAGCGCGGTAAATGCACCGGCGAGGAATGGTGCCGCTAGGCCCCACAGCAGCATGAGCCAGCCGTAGCTATTCACCAGGGACGACAGGTCGCCGCGGAGCATAGACCCGTAGCCGAGCACTGTGAACTCGGCGGTGAGAAAAAAGCCAGCTATTGCCAGCAGTGCAGGCCAGGCGATTGCGCGAACGGCACTCTCCGGCAGCCACTGCGGGCGTCTTCTCCACAGATATATGAGCGCACACGCGAAGACACCGAGAACGGGTATGCTGATAGGCCAGTCGGCGATGGCCACTGTCGGGGTCCTGGGCAGTGCGTCGAGCGTCCAGCGCACTATCTCTCCGGGAGGCACGACTCGAGATCGCTTATCAGTGCGCGGCTCCTTCAGGCCTTCTCCGCTGTAGCCCATCCGTTCGAGGTAAGGCTTGTGTACCAACGGCCAGATGACGAAGGCATTCAGCGCCCACGACGCGACCCAGAGGGCCAGCAGTATGATCACGAGGCTGCGGTTGCGCCAGATGCGGGTGAGTGTGAGGCCGAAGAGCGCAAGTGGATTGCGGAGGAGGTCCATGGGTTCCCCGCGCTCCGCACAGTTGCGCCACTCGGCGAAGTACCACGCGATGACCGCAACTGCGGCGAGGCTGATGAGGACTGTGATGGTCGGCATTGTCAGTACCTACCTCTCAGTTGGCCAGCGCGCGCTGCAAAGGTCATGCGGCAACGGTGGACGGCAAACGGCGGGCGCAAGCTTTGCGCCCCTACAATATCTGACAGCACAACAGCACACGGCAACGGCATTGCCATCATCCCGTACGGACTTCTGCAAGTTAGTCGGCGAGGGCTTCGTGAGTCTGCGCGAGTTGCTCGACGATGGGGATGTTCTGGGGGCACTTGTCCTCGCAGATTCCACACTCGATGCAGGCGTCGGCCTGGAGCAGGCCGTCCTTGTTCTCCGGGCCGAGTCTGGAATAGTTTTTCTTCGCCAGTTCCGTGAGGCCCCAGACTCGGTGGAGATTCATCGCAGCAAAGGCCTGCGGAATACCGACATTCTCCGGGCAGGGCATGCAGTAGTCGCAGCCGGTGCAGTAGAGCTCGGAGAGGCGCTCGTTCTCCGCGACCGCGGCAACGACGCGCTCGCGCTCCTCGTCGGTGAGGGGCTCCTCGCGGGAGGCACTGGCACAGTTCTCCTCCACCATGTCGAGAGTATTCATGCCGGAAAGCGCGACGGAGACGTTGAGGTTGGAGAGCACGAAGCGCAAGGCGAGGTCGGGCGTGGAAGCCATATCGTCAATGGTTCCGGCGAGCTGCTCGGAGGCAAAGCCGAGACGACCTCCGCCGACGGGGCCCATGATCTCGACACCCATACCCTTGGAGGCGGCCACTGCGATGGCCTCCTCGTTGACGCGGTCGAGCAGGTTGTACTGGACGAGCATACCATCGAAGAGACCGGTGTTGATGAGCTTGATGATGTTCTCGGGCGTGTCATGGGATGAGAAGCAGGTGTAGGTGAAGATGCCCTGGTCCTTGGCCTTCATCATCGTGGCGAAGATGTTGGGCTCGACATGAGTGTGCCAGTTTTCCCAGTCCACAAAGTGCGTGACTTTGTAGAAGTCTATGTGGTCAGTGTCGAGGCGCTCGAGGGACTGCTCGAGGTTGGCCCACCACTCATCGGGTGGCGCCTGGTCGCGGTAGCGGGGGTTCTTGGTGGCGAGCTTGACCTTGTCGCGCCAGCCCTTGAGCGCCCGGCCGACCACGACTTCGCTGGCCTCGCCGGTGCCCGTCTCGTAGCCGGAGGCGGTGTCAATGTAATTCACACCGAGCTCGAAGCTGCGGCGGATGCACTCGATGCCGTAGTCATCGTCAGCAGGCAGGCGCATGGCCCCGAAAGCAAGGGCGGAAATCCTTTCGCCGGTATTACCGTAATCGCGGTATTGCAATGTGGACACTTCCTTCGGGATTGGGATCTGATGCGATGCAGCGGGACGATATGTGAGTGACTCTTCGCCGCGAGGGAGGCGAATACCTGCCTGGTGGGATACGGGGAAGGGATATGTCGGGGAAGGTGGAACGTAGGAGGTGGGATTGGGCCTGTGGGGGGATACGAAGAACCGAGGTGATGGACGTGGCTTATGAGAGCCTGTTGCAGCCGCTTGAGATTGGCAGGCTGAAGCTGCCGAACCGGCTGGTGATGGCGCCGATGGGAAGCGGATATGCGGATACGCGGCACCGCGTGACGGCGCGGATGATAGCGTACCATGCGGCGAGGGCGCGAGGCGGAATCGCGCTGAATATCGTCGAACATTCGGCGGTGCATCCGATGGGGCGGTGCGGCCCGACCATGCCGGGGCTGTATGCGGACGAGTTCATCGAGGGACTGACGCGGCTCACAGATGCCGTGCATCAGGCAGGCGGCCGCATCGCGATGCAGCTTCAGCACGGCGGGCCCCAGGCGACTCCGGAAGTCATCGGGCAGGAGTGCGTGTCGGCCTCGGAGTGTACCGCCGGGCGCGACCAGCGTACCGCCCGTGAGATAACGGAACAGGAAATATGGGAGGTCGTCGAGGCGTTCGGCACCGCGGCGCGACGCTGCCAGGAAGCAGGGATGGATGGCGTCGAAGTACACATGGCCCACGGGTATCTGGGCAACTCGTTTCTGTCACCGTGGCTGAACCGGCGTGATGACGACTGGGGCGGCGATGTCCAGCGGCGGACGCGCTTCGGGAAGGAAGTCATCGGTTCGATACGGCGGCAGTGCGCGCCGGATTTCCCAGTCTGGTGCCGCGTCTCGGCGGAGGCGTACCGGGATGACGGGATGCACGTGGGGGAGAGGCGGGTAGTGGCGCAGATACTCGAGG
>JAUWOG010000271.1 GCA_030612305.1 Armatimonadota bacterium
GCCCGTGTGACCTCCGAAATAGCCCCACATTGTGGGCAGCCCTGCTTCAGCGCGCAGACGCGAATACACAAGCCCGAAGCCGATGAACATGAAGAAGTAGGCCGCAGCATAGATGAAGTAGGCACCCATCGAAGTCACCCATGCGACGATGGCGATGAAGCCGCCCACTGCCCCGAGGACTGCGGCGCGGTGCGACAACGGCTCTTGGGAGTCGTCTATGCTCGGATCCCCCGTGAACGCCTTGCGGAAGATTGCGCCGAGTTCGCGCCGGGCGACCCAGAACAACACGAATATCATCCCCAGGTAGCCCCCCGGCCGATTGAGCCAGAGTGTGCGGAAAGCCCGGCGTCGCGCTGATGCCGAACAACTCGGAGAAGAGCCGCAGCGTCGGCTGCAGCAGGAAGAAGAACCAGCCGGAGAAGAGGATGTCGAGGGGTACGAAATACGCCAGACCTATCACCTGGGGGCGATGGAAGAACGGGACACCCCGGTACACGGTCCAGGGATACTCGGTGAAGATCTGGCGTCCCAGATAGAAGCGGTCCTGCAGCGCCATGACAGCCGGATTGTAGGCGGGGGCGATGTTGAGAGCGTGGTGGATTACGACGATGATGACGCCGATCCAGACGAGCGGGTGGCGGAAGAACGGCACGTGGCTGCCCGGCGCTTCCTTCTCCACGATGCTCATGGGGATGAACAGCAGCGGGAACCGCAGGCGTTCATTCTCCACCCATTGCTTGCGGAACAGCGTCAGGAGGCACGTGCCGGTGAAGAACAGCAGCCCGATGAACAGTATCCACATGGTGAGGGGGTACGCCCAGGGCCCCCAGGGGACGCTGCCGTCGTCGCTGCCTTCGTACATGGCGCGGATGACCTCGTCGTCATGCGGGTAGAACCACTGCGGCATCGCCTCGGCGAATGCGGCGAAGTGATTGTCCGGAGCGGCGAAGTACGTGGCTGCAGTGGGGGCGGGAAGCATGCTCTCCGTCACGCCGAACGTCACCGGCGGAATCGCGATGACCAGCACCATGTAGATGAAGATCATCTCTTTCTTGCCAAGGGCTCCGCGAAACAGACGGGTCGTGAGGGGAACCAGCGCCACGAGGAGTATCAGACAGAAGACAGCGGGCACCGGCGGCACCGAGAGCAGATACACCGGCGCATAGAGCAAGCCCGGTGCCTGTACAAGACTCGCCTGGTGCATCCACCAGACGGCGATCAGCGACAGTACGATCCCGATGATAACAGAACGATAGGACAAGCTTGACCCTCCCGGCCCGTGGACGTCGCTCACGATCCTGCCGGTCGCTCGGACGAATGACCTTGCGGATTATAGCATCATTTGCACGTCACGTGAATAGGCGGCCTCGACCATCTCGCAGACAGCCACGCTTGACCTGACCGAACATGCCCGCGCAGCGTCCGCCGTTAGAGAGAGGTGCATCACCTCCGGCGGCGAAACCATACAGCTACCGCATTGATTGCCGTGACGAAGATGGAGGAAGCCAGCCCATGCGGGATGCCTTTGTGATGTGGCGCAACACCAAGATGGTCGTTCTGGTCGCCCTCTCTGCGGCCATCTATGCGGCCATTCTGATTCCGTTCAAGATCATTACCATCGTCCCCGGCTATACCGAGCTGCGGCCGGGCAATGCGATTCCCGTCGTCTGCGGGTTGTTGTTCGGACCTGCCGCCGCATGGGGCTGCGCCATCGGCAACCTCATCGCCGATTTCTTCGGCACCATCGGGCCGGGCAGTTTCTTCGGCATGATCGGCAACTTCCTCTTCGCGTATCTCCCGTACCGCATCTGGGTGATGTGTAAGGGCTTTCAGCCGCCCAGAGGTTCGTGGCGTGAAGTCCCCCTGCTCGTCCTGGCCATCTTCATCGGCTCTGCGTCCTGCGCCATAGTCATTGCCTTCGGCGTGGAGTTCCTTGGGCTTTTCCCGTTCGCCTATGTAATCCTGACCAGCATCATTACCATCAACAACACGCTCATCGGTTGCATCCTTGGCATCCCGCTGCTGATTCTGATATACCCCCGCGCCCGCCGCTGGCAGTTGACCTTCAGCCAGGTCATGCGCCGGGATGACCTGCGTGGCACACGGTTCACTCCGGTGGCGGCGACCGTAATCCTCGTCGCCTGCATCATCGGCGTGTTTGCGGCGCTGGACAAGGCCGGAACCCTCGCCAACTGGGCCAGCGCCCTTGGGCTCATGCACATCGAGCCGGTCATCGGCGAGGACGGGAAGCCATTGCCGGTGTCGCTGCTGATCCCCACCGAGATGGCGCTTCGTCAACTCGGCGGCTGGTGTAGTCTGGCAATACTCCTTGGCACGTTCTTCATGGCGCGGCTGGGTGCGGGCAGAAGGCCCGCTGATGCTGTGGCGGACGAGGAGGTCTCCCCCACCTCGGCCGGCGACATCAACATGAACGACGTGACCTTCACCTACCCCGGCGCGTCACAGGCAGCACTGAAATCCGCCAGCTTCACTCAGCCCGCCGGTCAGAGGCATTTCCGGCTGGGCCGAACGGGAGCCGGCAAGTCCACGCTGGCGCTGTGCCTCAACGGTGTGATCCCCCACATGCAGGCGGGGGAGTACTCAGGCAGCGTCCTCGTCGGCGGCCTCGACACCAGTCAATGGCCCGTTCACCAGCTCTCGCGCGTGACGGGCCTGGTCTTCCAGGATTTCGAGACGCAACTGTTCTGCAGCGATGTCGAGCTGGAGGTCGCCTCTGGCCTGCAGAACCGGGGACTGCCCCCCGAGTTGATGCGAGAGCGTGTTGACTACTGGCTGCGCGAACTGGAGCTGGAGCATCTCGTCGGGCGCGATCCGAGTACACTCTCAGGTGGCGAGAAGCAACGTCTCGTGCTCGCCGCGGTGATGGCCACTGAACCGCCCATTGTCGTCCTTGACGAGCCCACTACCGACCTTGACCCGGCGGGCCGCCGCCAGGTCATGGACGCGGCAGGCCGCCTCGCAGACCAGGGACGCACACTGCTCATCGCCACCGGCCACACAGTGGAGGCTGTTGATGGCGACGGGCTGCTCGTGCTGCACGACGGGGAAGTCGCCTATAGCGGCGAACCGGCGGCCTTGCTGCAGGATATTGAGGCTGCTGAGGCTCTCGGCCTGAGCCCCGACCCTCTCGCCGCGATTGCTGCGGCAGTCGGTCTCGACAAGGTCCCTGACGACGTGGCAAGCGCCGTGAAGAGGCTCCGACAGCGAAACGCGAGGCTTGATGAGCAGACCTTGAAAGCCGATGACGCCGCCCGGCAGAACCAGGCGAGCAGTGACATCGCCCTCAGCCTCGAAGACGTCTCATTCGGCTACGGGAAGGACCGCGTGCTTCGAGAGGTTTCGCTGCAGGTGCGGACGGGCGAGTTCGTAGCCGTACTCGGTCCCAACGGTGCCGGCAAGACGACGATGTGCAAGCTGATGATGGGCCTGCTCACCGCAGGGACGGGTACGGTCGGTGTCAATGGTCGCAATGTCGGCGAGATGCGGATCAGCGAACTCGCCGCCCGGATCGGCTATCTCTATCAGAACCCCGACAGCCAGATATTCTCCGACAGTGTGTACGCCGAGGTCGCCTTCGGACCCCGCAACCTCGGATGCGATGAGGACGAAGTCCACAGGAGGGTCACTGACTCGCTGGCGACGACAGAACTCGGCGACTGCGAGGCCGCGGACCCGTTCACACTCACCCGTGGCGAGAGACAGCGCGTCGCGCTGGCTGCCATTCTCGCATGTCAGCCCGACATCATCGTTTTCGACGAGCCAACGACCGGCCTCGACGTACCTCAGCAGATAGCCATCATGGAACTGCTGAAGAAGCTGCAGACGCAGGGCCGCACCGTCATGATGGTCACGCACCACACGGACATGGCCCTGCAATATGCCGACCGCTTGCTGCTGCTTGTCAATGGCGAGCTGATCGCCGACGGCGCGACGCGGGAAGTGGTTGCTGCCACGGAGAGCTTTCTCGCGGCAGATCAACTCCCGCCGCTCGCGGCACAGATCGGGACTGAGCTTTTCGGCGTACCGCTACTCAGCGCAGCGGAGTTCGCCCGCTACGTGAGCCTGGATTGAGCCGCAGCGGGCCGACAACACGACGACACAGTGAGGGATGTTCATGCAGACGAGTTCGCTGTTCATACCCGCAGAGACGTTTCTGCACCGCCTGCACCCGGTAGTGAAGGTGCTGGGGCTGGTGCTTCTGTTCGTGCCGGCGCTGGCGTTCAACCATCCTGCATGGGTCGGCGGCGTGTTGGCATTAGGCATAGTGTGTCTGCTGGTGGGAGGCGGCGCGCCAAACCTTCGCCGCCTCGCGACCTTCCTCATCGTCTTGTTCGTTGTCAGCAGCGTTCTCTGGGCGCTCTTCATGGTGGACCTCAAGCCGGAAGACATACACGTGCTCCTCGTCATCGGCCCGCTCACGGTATCCGCCGAGTCCGCTCTCTACGGCCTGGCCATGGGCTGCAGAATCGCGTCATTCCTCATCTTCGGCCTCGCCTTCATCACCAGCACTCGCCCGGAGGAGTTCACCTTCGCGCTGCGGAGGTTCCGGCTGCCCGCCAGCGTCTCGCTCGCACTCGCGCTGTCATTCCGGCGCTTGCCCAGCTGCCTGGCGACGGTGCAGACAGTCAAAGACGCCCAGCAGGCACGGGGACTGGAACTGAACAGGGGAGGGCCCTTGAC
>JAUWOG010000133.1 GCA_030612305.1 Armatimonadota bacterium
CGTGCAGTCCGCCGTGAGACCGGCACTGATGCGAGCAGCGATACGTGAGGCCAGATCCCGGCCCATCCCTGTCGCGCCGATGAGCACTATTTCCGGCTTGTACTTGTTGATGATACCGGTGATGACGTCCGTGAAGGGCCCTGTGCGGTATCGGGCCAACTCCGGCGCCTGGGCCAGATAGACGCGGTCGGCACCGTAAGCCGCCGCCACATCCGCCAGCTCGGACACACCATCTCCGACCAGCACCAGGCTGAGCTCGACGCCGATCTCGTCAGCCAGCTTGCGGCCCTCACCAAGCAGTTCCAGTGTAACGTCGGCCAGTCTGCCCTCGCCCGTCTCAGCAACCACCCAGACGCCTTCATATTCCGAGATGTCAGTGTCGCCGAACTCAATGCGGTCCACTTTGATTGCGCCAAACTTGCAGCTCTTCACACAGGCGCCGCACTGAGTGCAATCCTCGGTGAACACAGCTTTGTCATCCACCATCTCGATGGCACCGTACGGACATGCCGGCAGGCACAGCTTGCAGCCCTTACATTCTTCTGCATCTACGTAAATCGGCATTTCATAGTCCTCCGCCGGCCGGTCGCTACATCTGCGCAGTCACGCACGATGCTCACAGCACCTGGGCATCGCGCAACTTGTCAATCAGTGTGCCTGCCTTCTCCTCAGCCGTCTCGCCTGCGATGATCTCGCCTTCCACCTGACGCGTCGGTGTGAATGTCTTGATGACATTGGTGGGAGAGCCGTCCAGACCGCAGCGACTCTCTTGCGCCGAGACGCTCTCGCAGGTCCAGAGCTCGATCTCAGCCTTCTTGGCCTTGATCCGGTTCTTCAGCCCGGGCATGCGCGGCTCGTTGAGCTGTTTGATAGCCGTGATGAGGCAAGGCAAGGTCGCTCGCACGACCTCGAAACCGTCGGCCAGGAGTCGCCGCACCTGTATCTCCTTGTCTGTGACTTCCTCTATCTCGATGGCGTAGGTGATCTGGGGTATCCCAAGATGCTCGGCAAGGCCGGGGCCGACCTGGCCCGTGTCGCCGTCGAACGCCTGCTTGCCGCAGAAGATCAGGTCGAAGTCGCCGATCCTGCTGATGGCCTGGGCCAGCGAGTAGGAGGTCGCCAGCGTATCGCCGCCGGCCAACGCTCTGTCGCAGAGCAGTACCGCTCTATTGACCCCCATCGCCACAGCCTCGCGCAGGCTCTGCTCGGCCTGCGGCGGACCCATGCACAGGCCGATAACTTCCCCGCCGTGCTCCTCGACTAACTGCACCGCCGCCTCGATGGCGTTTTCGTCGAAGGGGTTGATAATGCTCGGCACGCCATCACGAATCAGCGTGCCCGTCTCCGGGTTGATCTTCACATCCGTAGTGTCAGGCACTTGCTTTATGCAGACGATTATCCTCATCCGATGCTCCCTGCGCACCCGATCTCAAACTCCGACTACTTCCGCGCTTCCTTCAGCAGTTGATTCGCGATCACGAGGCGCTGGATCTCGGAGGTCCCTTCGACGATCTCAAAGAGCTTGGCCTCCCGCATATAGCGCTCGACCGGATAGTCGCAGCAATAGCCGTAGCCGCCATGAATCTGCACAGCCTTCGAGGTCACGTACCCGCATACCTCGGAGGTCTTCACTTTGGCCATGGCCGCTTCCTTCTCAAACTCGAGGCCCTGGTCTTTGAGCCACGCCGCTCTGTAGGTCAGCAGCCGTCCGGCCTCCAGTTCGGTCGCCATGTTGGCGAGGTGATACTGAATCATCTGGAAGTTGGCGATACGCTCGCCGAACTGCTCGCGGGTCAGGGAGTACTCGACGGCTGCCTCGTAGGCCACCTGTGCGAGCCCCACTGCGCCTATCGCCATGCCGATGCGGCCGACGCGCAGCGTCTCCATAGTCACCTGGAACCCGCGGCCCTCCTTATGGAGCAGATTCTCCGCCGGCACGCGGCAGTCGTTGAAGATCAATTCCCGATTCGACAGCGACTTGAACGCCATCTTCTCCTCGTCCTTGCCGAACTCGAATCCCTCCATACCCTTTTCTACGATGAACGCGGTTACTCCACGCATCCCCCGGTCGGGCCTGGCGTTGGCGATGATGATGTATATCTCCGCATCGCCGCCATTGGTGATGAATATCTTCGTCCCGTTGAGTACGTACTCGTCGCCGTCTCTGATGGCAGTCATCCGCACCGAGCCGGCGTCGGAACCCGCCATCGGTTCAGTGAGGCCGAAGGCACCGATGGATTCCCCGGTCGCCAGGGGCGTGAGGTACTTCTCTTTCTGCTCTTCGGTGCCGAAGTACATGATGGGGTACTCGGCGAGCATGTGCGCGCCATAGACGGCTCCAGTTGTCGTGCAGCCGGCTGACACCAGCTCACCGATGACGGCCCACTCCAGGAAACCAAGCTCCATGCCGCCATATTGCTCTGCAATCGGAATCCCGAACAGGTCCATTTCCCTCATCAGGGCGACCTTGTCCCAGGGGTATTCGTGCGCCCGGTCAGTCTCGTCGGCAAACGGCTTCAGCTTCTCATCGCAGAACTCCTTCACGTACTCGAAGAGCTCCTGCTGGTCTTCTGTGAAGGCGAAATCCATTGCAGTGGTCCTTTCTCAGTCGGGTCACGCGGAGAACTCCGGTCACGTCAGCAACAACGGCTCACGTCGGCAACGACGCCCGTCTTGTCTTCAACGCGGCGGCGTCTCTTTCTCCCACCGGACTACGGCTCCGCTCAGGCAGAAACCGGCCCCGAAGCCTACCAGCAAGACCAGGTCTCCAGTTTGCAGACAACCGTCCCGGTAGATCTCATCGAAAGCCAGCGCCATCGAGGCAGCCGAGGTGTTCCCATATTTGTGCAGGTTGGAGACGACCCTTGCCCTCTCAATGCCCAGGCGGTCAGCAGCCGCGTCGAGGATGCGCTGATTTGCCTGGTGCATTACGACCCAGTCAATGTCCTCGTTCGTCACCCCGGCCTTGCTCATCGCCAGGCCGGCGATGTGCGGAATACCGCGCACCGCCATCCTGAATATCTCGTGGCCGTTCATGTATATCTTGGTCGCGTTCTCGGCGATTGCCTTCTCATCCGGAGGCCATGCCGAGCCGCTGGAAGGAATAGTCAGCGCCTCCCCTGCGAAGCCCTGCGTATCCATCGCGTAGCCGAGCAGGCCTTTACCGGCCTCATCCGGCTGTAGCACCACCGCTCCGGCACCATCGCCAAACAGCACACAGGTGGACCGATCCTCCCAGTTGGTCACACGGGTCAGGGCCTCTGCCGCCACCACGAGCACATTGTCGTAGCCGCCCGTCATCACGTACTGTGAGCCGGTGATCATGCCATCCACGAAGCCCGTGCAGCCTGTAACCACATCAAAGCTCGCCGCACGCTTCGCACCCAACTTGTCCTCGAGAATGGCAGAGGCGGACGGAAATACGGTATCGGGAGTGACCGTCCCTACGATGATCAGTTCGAGGTCCTCAGCCGCCAGACCCGCATCCCTCAGCGCCACCTTCGAGGCCTCCACGGCAAGGTCCGAGGTGTTCTGGTCCTCAGCGATGACACGGCGCTCCTTCATCCCGGTGTGCGTAACGATCCACTCGTCACTGGTATCAACTATCTTCTCCAGGTCTGCGTTGGTCAGGATTCTCTCGGGCACATAGGACCCGAGGCCGGCAATCACGCTGCCACGTAGCTTCATAGTGTCCAGCAGCCACTTTCCTGTCGTGCTGCGAGCCGTGACTCCGTTGAACCGCGAGCACCGTTGCAGCGCTGACATTCACAGATGAGAACTCCGTGCGGGGCCGGCAGATGCGCTCTACGTGACGCCGGATGACCACGGGAGATGACGGCATTCCAAACGAGATCCAGAGCCAGAGTCACGCTCCATCTGCTGCGTCTCGGAGAAGACCTTCGCGGACGGGGACAGTCAAGACAACTGCTGCACTAAGCGGCGCAACTCCGCGACAATGTCGTGTTGGGCTGCGTCGGCCGCCACCTGTACTGCATTGCAGATCGCTTGCCTGTCCGAGCGCCCGTGCCCTACCACGCACACGCCCTGGATGCCCAACAGCAGTGCCCCTCCATATTCCGCCCAGTTGCACCGACGCCGCATCTTCGCGAAGGCCGGCTTCATCAAGAGAGCACCCAACTGTGCCCGGGTGCTCTCCGCAATGCCTGCCTTTATCGTATCCATCACGAATCTGATTGCTCCTTCGACCACTTTCAGTGCCACATTGCCCGCAAAACCATCCGCCACTACCACATCCACGTCACCGGCGAGGATCCTGTTCCCCTCGATGTGGCCGACGTAGTTGATCGGCACGGACTGCAGCAGCAAATGCGCGGTCTGTGTGACCACGTTCCCCTTCTTGGCCTCTTCGCCGATATTGAGCGTCGCGACACGCGGCCTGTCAACTCCCAGGACCTGTTCGGCGTAGCAACTGCCCATTATGGCGAACTCCACGAGATGCTCGGGCTTGCAGTCGGCATTGGCCCCGGCGTCGAGCAGAAGTACCTTGCCCGAGGCCGTCGGGAGTGCGGCCGCGATGGCCGGTCGGCTGATCTGCGGAATGGTCCGCAGCCGGGTATGGGCCAACGCCATGAAGGCACCGCTGTTACCCGCCGAGACCACTGCCTGCGCCTCCCCGCATCTCACCATCTCGACACAGTCGGCGATGGAGGAAGTGCGCCCGCGCTTCAGGGCATCCCGCGGACTCTCCTCCATGGCGATTACTCCGTCGGAATGTCGCACGGTGACGCGGGTGATGGCGGCGGTGTTTGTCTCGCCCTCCTTGAGGGCGGAGCCCACTGCGTCTGCAAGCAAGTCGTTGAGGCGAGCTTCATGGCCGACAAGCACGATCTCAGCATCAATCACCCGGGCCGCGGCCAGCGTCCCGGGTACTATCTCCTGCGGGGCAAAGTCCCCGCCCATGGCGTCCACAGCGATACGCATACAGGTAACTTACCGCTCGCGTGCTTTGTCTGGCTCTTTTACGGTATGGTCTATCTTGCGTCCCTTGTAGAACCCGCACTTGCCACACGCGTTGTGCGGAATCACGGCTGCGCCGCAGTTGCCGCATGTGACAACAGTGAGATCAGCCCGAACGCCCTGGTGGGTCCGGCGCTTGTTTCGTCTGCTCTTCGAGTGTCTGCGTTTCGGTAGTGCCATAGCGTGTCTCCTCATCCCCGCTGGTGCCGCCCCAGGTGCATGCCGTAGAAACTTCTCGCCGCCGCAGCCTAGTCCTCTGCGGGTGAGAAGAGGTCACCAAGGCCCGCCAGCCGGGCGTCTGCAGCCTGCTTATTGCACTCACACATGCCCTCGTTGAGGTCCTGTCCGCAGTCGGGACAGATACCCGCACAGTCGGGCTTGCACAGAGATCGCGGGGGCAGATGCAGGTTCAGTAGCTGCCTGACCAGCTCGCTCAGGTCAAGCTCATTCCCGTTGAGTATCGGGATCGGACTGCCCTCAGATGCTGCGCCCTGATACGCTCGCGGCTGGTCTATGTCCTCCAGTGCGCACTCTTCGCTTACCTCTATGTCAAGTCGTACCTTGTGCTGTTTCGTACAGCGACTGCACGCCAGAGTAGCCTGCGTCCGCAACCGGCCTGCTGCCGCAATACCCGCCCGCGCACCGGTCAACACAATCGTGCCGCTCACGAGGTCGCGGAATTCGGGCGCACTCCCTGCCGGTGGCGGCGCACTCACGCGCAGCTTGACCCACCCGCATTCTTGAGTTATGGCAGGTTCCAGTGGGTATCTCATAATGCCGACCGCGGCTCTTAGGCTCTAAAAGCCGCGGTTCACCTCGTTTGCAGTTGCGACGATATTATACGCCAGCCAAATCGCTATTGTCAAGGAACCCCCGGACCCAGCCCCTCGTCATAACACACCAACACACGCCGCCGCCGGAGACGCCCGCAGCGCGGCTCGCTGTTGACAACAGCAGGGCTCATTCCCTACAATCTCCCAACTCCCCGTATGCAGCATTGCCACGATTTCGGAGGCAGGCAGTGGCCGGGTCCACCCAAATCTGGAAGACAGCTCGGAGGCGAAACTGCGTGTCACTTATCGTCATCATCGCGCTGGGATTGGCTACTGCATGGGCCGCCCGGACTCTCCGGACAGCCCTGGTGCCCTCGCCATCCATGAGCCCAACGCTCCAGACTGGAGACATCCTCCTCGTTCGCAAGGACGCATACAGGAAGGGCCGCATACCCCAACGCGGCGACATCGTACTCTTCAAGCGTGAAGGCATGTCACACTACTTCGTGAAGAGGATCATCGGCCTCCCCGGCGAGAGTATCATCGCCCAGTCAGGCTCTGTGTCCATCAACGGCAAACGCCTGCAAGAGCCCTATCTTGGAAAGCACATGATTCGGGAACGGCCGGGCCATATCTTTCTGGGTAATGATGAGTACTTCGTGATGGGTGACAACCGTGCCCACAGCGAGGACAGCCGCGACATCGGCGCTGTCCAGAGGGCAGACATCACGGGGAGAGTCACCGCCATCATCGCGCCCTGGCGTAGACGCGGCAGGATAGTCAATCCCTTCGCTGAGTGATACGAGTGCCGGGCCCCGCCGGCAGCTTCCCCCGCTCGCAAACCGGTGGCATTCTCCGCGCTCTCACGCCTGCGCCTCGCAAGACCGCCCGCGCCTGTTGTCAGC
>JAUWOG010000291.1 GCA_030612305.1 Armatimonadota bacterium
CGTGCAGTCAGAGAAGAAGGTGCCGACTTGAGCTTCGACATCATCCTAAAACGCGGAACCGTCCATGATGGCAGCGGCGCTGAAGCTGTGGTCGCCGACATCGCGATAGAGAAGGACACTATCGCCGCGATGGGGGACATGGGTGATGCGCGGGCCGGGCAGGTGCTGGACTGCTCGGGCCTGGTGGTCGCGCCGGGCTTCATAGACATCCACGCACACTCCGACGTGACGCACATCTTCAACTACCGGGCGGAGAGCAAGGTCCGCCAGGGCGTCACGACGGAGTGTACCGGCCAGTGCGGCCTCGGCGTTTTCCCGGTTCGGCCCGAGAACCGGGATGCTCTCCGCAAGGCCTGCTCGTTCGTCGCTTCCATGCCGGTCGAGTGGACGTGGGGCTCGACGGCGGAGTACATCGTAGCACTGCGGAAGGCCGGCCCGAGCGTGAATGTGGCGCCGATGGTTGCTCAGGGGCCGATCAGGCTCGAGGTCGTCGGCCTTGAAGCGACGCCGGCAACGCCGCAACAGATGGAGCAGATGTGCCGCGTGCTGCAGGAGTGTTTTGACGAGGGAGCCGTGGGCTTGTCTTTCGGCCTCGCTTATGCTCCCGGCGCGGCGGCAGACGCGGCCGAGGTCGAGGCACTGTGCCGCGTCGCGGCCGGCAATGGCAAGCACGTGAGTGTGCACATCCGCAACGAGGGCCCGCCCCTCATCGAGTCGCTTGACGAGGTAATCGGAGTTGCGCGTCGCCTGAAGGAAGAAGACCTCCTGCTGCGGCTGCAGATAGACCACTTCAAGTGCTCCGGCCCGCGCAACTGGCATCTCGGCGACCGTGCTATCGGGATGGTCGAGCAGGCGAAGGACGAGGGCCTCGATATCGCATTTGACGTCTATCCCTACGATGTCGCCAGTCGCCATCTGACCGGTTCATTCCCGGCCTGGATGCACTCCGGCGGCAATGAGATGCTGCTGCAGCGCCTGGCGGATCCCGAGATCCGCGAACAGTTCCGCCGGGAGATGGCAGACTACGATGCCGGCGAGACTGACCACCACCCCCTCGAGTTCACTCCCGATCGCATCCGCATCGTGAACCTGACCGGCCAACAGAATCAGGATGCCATCGGCAAGTTCCTCAGCGAGGTCATCGCGCAGCGCGGCTATGACCCCATTGATGTAGTCTGCGACCTCATCATCGAGGAGCAGGGCCATCTGGACGTGGCGCTATACACCATGAATGAGGAAGATGTGGAGAAGCGCTTGCGACATCCGCTGAGCATGATCGGCTCGGATGGTTTTGCGTTGGCCCCGTACGGCGAACTGTCGCAGGGTCGGCCGCATCCCCGCTCGTATGGAACTTTCCCGCGCTTCCTGGGCCACTACGTGCGCGACCGGGGCATCATGGAC
This sequence comes from Armatimonadota bacterium, assembly GCA_030612305.1. Classification (GTDB taxonomy): domain Bacteria; phylum Armatimonadota; class Zipacnadia; order Zipacnadales; family UBA11051; genus UBA11051. Next base: position 1,402 of record JAUWOG010000291.1, read on the forward strand.
ATGGCGACCGCCATCAACAAATGCACCGCCCGTTGCGCCTCGCGTCTCAACATCAGCGACCGTGGCCTCCTGAAGCGCGGGTACAGGGCAGATGTGACGGTGTTTGACGCGGAGAGCATCATTGACCGGGCGACGTTCGAGGACCCGCACCAGTACCCGGCGGGCATAGAGCACGTCATTGTCAACGGGGCGCTGACCGTCAGTGGGGGAGAGCACACCGGAGCCGCCGCCGGCCTCGTCCTCGCCAACCCCTGAGCCCGCCTTCCCTCCTCCTGTGCCCCCGCACCCTATCTCTCCTCGCCACGGTTGACCGACATCACGTTCTCGATCGTCACAGTATCCCCCGGGCCGTAGTCGTAGATAACCAGCCGCGCAATCCCGTCCCCGTCCTTGTCCACGAACTCCTCGGTGAGTTGCTCTGCCGTAGCCTCCGGATGCGCGTCCGCGTTTATGTATGCGTTCTTGTTTCCGGTGACGCCGCTGATCTTGTAGAGCGCCGACGCGTCCTCATTGCCGAGTGTCTTGCCGTGGTAGTAGAGCCAGCGCCCGAACATCAAAGAAGCTCCGCACTTGACCACATTGGCGGCCACTCCTTCGACGGGACCCTCACCGATGCGCGGGTCATATTCCAGCTCGAACTCGACGCCGCCGGCCGTATTCTGTGCGCCTGTGATGAGGTGCGAGCAGTCGTTGCCGAACTCGCTGGTGATGCGCAGGTGGCGGCCGATGAGTGCTTCCGGCTTGGGCGGCGCCGGCTGAACCAGGACTTTCTTCTCCGCGAAGTGGGCCGAGACGATCTGCCCCGTGAAGGTCGGAGCTTCTGCCTCGACGCGCGTTTCACCCTTGGCGATGTACTGGCCGTTCACGAGAAACGCCCTCTCCATCCGGCCATTGACCTCCGACCAGATGCCCAGCGCTCCGACCATGCTCACACCGTTGCTCGCAGTGACCTCGACGGCGGGATTGTGGCATTGAATGATCGTGTCAACGCGGTCGCCGCAGACGACCTCGAAAGCAACCGGTGGCTGATCTCCTGCATCAGCAGCCGTGACCTCGAGGCGGCGGACCTCGGTAATCAGCGGCTCCCCCTCGTAGGCTTCGATGACCGTGGCGAACTGGCTGGCCAGTGGCGCGACGTCCGTGCTGCGGTGCTGGATCGCCCACTGCAGCTCATAGGGGTTGCCGCCGCCCGGTGGCTTGCCCTTTGCCAGACCGACTTCCGATGGCTGCGGCTGAACCTCGTGCATGCGCAGATGCAGCTCGGGGTAGTTCTCCAGCGTCCAGTCAATCTGCCAGACATCCTCGGCACCAGCCCGCTGCACATCGTACAGGTACGGGAACGCGCTCAGCTTCGGGTTCGCCTTGGTCCAGTCCTTGCCCTTGCCGTATTCGATGTCAGGGCCGGCCATCGTCCCGCTCGGTTGTGGCGTGAGGCTGAGCCCCTCCGGCGTCGCCTCACCGCGCGGACCGTGGAAGCTGACGTAGTGATCCGTCCCGCCTCTCAGACGAAAGACGCTGACGGCGTACGAGTTCTTCTCATCCAGGTCCACCAGCGCAATAGTGCGAGCCATGAGCCGGTCCGGCAGCATCTCATAGAGCTGTGGAGCAGCGGCCGCCTTGTATGAGCGGGCGCTTGCGCAGGCCATCTTCGCCCAGCCGCCGTCGGCGAACAGTTCCAGCCTCCCGCCGCCGATGCGCAGCGTTTTCTCGACCTCGCCGACAATATGCGCGCTGTAGTGCGTCAGCCGGTTCCCCTCCCACAGGCCACGCCAGGTCCAGCTATGCGGGTAGCCGAGTTCGGGCAGCAGTGTGCGCTTGTGCGCCTCGAAGCCGATCGTCAGCAGGTCGTCATGGCGGTGCCCGTAGAGTTCTCCCCAGCGTACCCAGAGCGTGCGCTTGTCTTCGCCTTCACCGCTGCGCAGTATCGCGTGGGAGTAGCCGTCAAGGAAATTGCTCTTCAGGTCAATATCCGCCCCCTCGCGCTCCACGATCTGCGTGACCTTGTCCCGCAGCTTCTCATCGCTCAGTTGTTCCATGGGAGCGTTAGCTTCACGGTTCCACAACACTCTGGCGAAATTGACATCATCCGGGTACAGAGTATATGGCGAAACGTAATGGACGCTTCCCAGTGTTGAGCAGGGGTATGGCTTACGCGGCTCAGTGGAAGCCACATCACCGGCATCGCCGACGAGCGCGCAGGTCCGCCCGATCAGGCTGTAGGCGATATTGAAATCGTACATGTACTTGTACTTGGGGTCCTCGGTAAGAAGCGGAAAGCCCGCCTCCTTGTACCGTTCGGGATTGAGTTCCACGATGCGGTTCAGTACATCGGCGACGGACTGCGTGTTGAGGTAGTGGCCTCGGTTGTAGCCCGGTGACTCAAAGGCCGAACCGTCTATGAAGCACTCATTCGTCAAGAAGTACCGCATCCCACCCTCACGGTTGAATGTCCATTCCACGATGTCGTACGAGCGCGGCGTATTCAGTGCCAGGGCGGCTTCCATCGCTGCCCGCTGGGCCTGTGGGTGATTCCCGATGAGCGTCTTGTCAATGCAGCCCTGGGCGACGACACGGAAGTAGCCGGTCTCGATGAAGTTGCGCGCATCGGCCATCGTCTTGATCTCTGGGTGGTGGTTTTCCTCCAGGAACTCCAGGAACTCGGCGTCCTCGCTCTCGAAGTATTCCCAGAGCTCGTCAAGAGCCGCCCCGTACTTCGGCACGAGCGGGCACTCCCAGTTGTGCTCGATGTAGTACCAGGTGTTGTACATCTTCATATTCGTCTGGGGAATGATCTTGCCGCTCCAGACGGCGCCGCGCATGAAGGCCTTGCGCTGGTTGATGTTCAGCGCCAGGTTGAGATACTGCTCGGCGATCCGGAACAGCATCAGCGCCGCCGTCCGACCGATTCGCTGATTCCCGCTACGTGCGTACTGGACGGCATAGTTGCGCATGTTCGGGGAGTACTTGGCGCGGTAATACAACTGCGTGTAGTAGGACACGAAGCAGAACGGGGCGCCGCTCTCGTCCATGTACGCCCAGCCATCGTCGGGGTACGCACCGCTGGGCATATCGCCGCGGCCGAAGGCATTGGCCGGACACCCGCGATCGCATTCAGGGCACTGCACCTGGTAGGGGTG
>JAUWOG010000106.1 GCA_030612305.1 Armatimonadota bacterium
CGACTGCGCCCATTGCTCCGGGATGAGCGAAGTGTCCGGGGGAGTCTATGATGAACTCATCGGAGAGCGGTCTGCCGGCGCGGACTGCGGCGACAATCGGGTCGTCATCGGGATGGTCGGGCGGCTCTTTGAGCTGCGGTAGAGGGCGGCCGGAGGCGCCGCGGGCGTTGCTGCGCAGGCGCAAGATATTGCCGCCGGCGATCTTCGGTCGCGCTTCCTCAGGTATGTCTTCGAACATCGTCATCATCCGCGCCGCGCCGGGACTGCGATGAGGCAGATCCGTCCCGAAGAGCAGACGGTCGGAGCCGAAGCGGCGGATGAATTCCTCGTAGCCGCGGTGCTCCTGGTAAGCGGCCGTCTCGATGTGGATATTTGGCGCCTGAGTCAGCAGGGGGTAGAGAGTGCGCCCGCTTCCCCAGGCTGTGCCGGTCAGGACAATCGGCAGCAGCGGATGGGCGCGGCAGAGCTCGAGGAGTTCGGCGTTGTCAACTTCAGCGCGGCCTATGAACAGCGGAATGCGATGGCGCTCGAGCTCCGACAGGATCGGGCCAATGATGTACTCGGTGGTGCCGAAGTTGTGCGTCTTGGGAAAGATGCGCGCGGTACGGACACCGGCCGAGAGCATCTCCTGAACGATTTCGTGCGCGGGTGCCATCTCGTCACAGTGGTCCGGAATGAGGACCCACTGTGGTATGAAGCGAGGGTCATCGCCGATCTCGCGCATGAGGCGGCGGTTGCCGTAGTCGGCTGAGTACACGAAGGCTACGGCGTGGTAAACGACGGCAGCCATGATGTCGTAGTAGTCGAAGTCACGGCGGTAATCCTCGAGCTTGTAGATGGTGGCGCGATGGCGGTTGGCGCGGATTCCGATCATGCAGTTGCAGTCGAGAAACGGTATGGCTGACATTGTGCTTCAGGCCTCATTTCGTTGTTCTGACAGACTTATACGATTGAAGCGGAAACGACACGTGGCGTTGCGCGGTGTCATTTCCGCTCTGATGAGCAATTCCCTCTTTGTGACCTACAGCGAAGGCGCTGTTTCTTCCCAGATGCCGGCCTCGCGCAGCGCGCGCTGCAGCCGGAGGCAGCTTTCGCACTCGAAGCAATGTCGGGGACCGGCCTCGTAGCAACTGTAGATGCTATCAAGGCAGATGGCGCGTCGGGCGGCGGCGGCGACGATCGCGGCCTAGGGCATGGCGATGGTAGGGCAGAGGAGGATCGGGTGGTTGGCGGTGGAGTGTGCCAGCAAGGCGGTGGCGGCCTCGACGAACCGGGGGCTGTTATCCGGGAATGTAGTTGCCTCTTCGGCATTGAAGCCGGCAATGATGGCATCACAATGGAGAGCTTCGGCGCAGGCGGCGGCGACCATGAGCAGGACTGCGTTGCGGTTGGGCACCCACACCTGGGCTGCAGTCTCGGCTGCTGCGGCGGGCTCATCGAGTTGAGATGCGTCGGGATGAGGGATGTCAGCGGCCCGGTCAGTGATGGCAGCGGAAGAAATGCGGCCGAGCCAGGGGAGGGCGATGACGTGATGGGGGATGGCGAGACGAGCAGCCTGAATTGCCGCGGCGCGGATTTCGGGGACCGCTGCGCGCTGGCCGTAGTCGCAGGTGATGGCAACGCGGAGGTCGGCGTCAGATGTCGCCAGGTGCGCCGCGACGAGTGAGTCGAGGCCGCCTGAGAGGAGCACTACAGCCTGTGGCGCAGAGCGCGAGCCGGTTGGCACTTCACTCTTCCCTGTAGGTTACGGCGGAGTCTTCGGTCTCGTAGAGCTTCACCTCATGAACCGAGACGCTTGGATGTGAAAGCGCGTCATTGAGTGCGTGAAATATGAATGCGGCGAGATTCTCGGCAGTGACATTGGCTTCCGCGAACTCGGGGAGCTCATTGAGGTAGGTGTGGTCGAACCTGTCGAGCACTCCGTCGCAGATCGCCTTGAGCTCTCCGAAGTCCACGATCATGCCGGCCTCGTCGAGGCGGTCGCCCTGAATGGTGATTTCGGCCTTGTAGTTGTGGCCGTGGAGTTGGGCGCACTTGCCGTCGTATTGGCGGAGGTTGTGCGCGGCGGAGAACCTTCGGCGGACGGTGAGCCGGTACACGTTGTGGATGCCTCCCTCGACCAGGTAGTGGCGAACGGAAAGACTCAGTTGAATTGCCAGATGAAAAGTAGAAACCCGATGAGAGCGCCTGCGAGTGCGCCGAGCAGAGCTTCGGGGAGGGTATGAATCCGGGCCTGGATTCTGCTCTGAGTAAGCAGCGCGGCAAGAGCGAGAGCAAGGAGCATGATGGCGAGATCATGAGTCGCAAGCATGATGGCAACAGCGGCGAGAAAACCGAGCGCGGAGTGACCGGAGATGACGCCGCCGCGCCAGAAGGAGCCGCGTCCGGTGGCGCGCTTCAGCCAGGTGATGAAGATGCCAAGGAGTACGGCACCGCTGGTGACCACCTGCATCACGTTGAGCGCCGGCGCCGGGGGAACCTCGGGCAGGTTGGCGAACACGGCGACAACGCGCGGAGTGGTGCTGAAGACGAGTATGGCGACACTGAGGCCGTAGGCGGAGGCAACAAGAACAGCGCCGGCAGCGACATCCTTCACGACCTTGGCGCGCGCGTCATAGCCCTCCACGACGAGCTCAACGGTGGCCTCGAGAGCAGTATTGATCATCTCCGCGACCAATACGACAGCCATGGCCGTGAAGAGGTGCAGGAAGTGCGTGAGGCCCACGCCGAGCGTCCATGCGGCGAGCAGCACAAGCGCGACGATGGTGAAATGGATGCGCATGTGACGCTGCGTTTCTAAGCAGAACAAGATGCCTTCCCAGGCATACTTGACACTGCGGACCACGGACGGCTTGCCCCGGCCCTTTGAGTCGTCGGGCTTGAGTTGATTGTCAGTGCTGTACACTGCGTGCATGCTCCTCGAATTGCTTCATGATGGCGGTCTGCTTGTCGAGCATCATCTGTTTGGTCTCTTCATCGGAGTCGCTGTAGCCGATGGCGTGCAGAATAGCGTGAGCGACGAGAAACGCCAATTCCCATTCGACCGTGTGGCCTCGTTCGGCGGCCTGGAGGGCGGCTTGCTCCAGGGAGATGTATGCTTCGGCTTCGGTCTGTCCATCGGGTCCGGCTTCAGCTTCGAAGGCGATGACGTCTGTGGGTCTGTCAGCATTGAGCAGTTCTCTGTTGAGGCGCTGCATGGTGTGGTTGTCAACAACCACGATGCTGAAACAGTCGAGGTCGGCAGTCTCAGCTTCAGAGGCTGCCACAGCGACTCGCGTGAGCAAGTCGCCATCAAATGGCTGGTCCTGGAGGTCTCGGATCTCAACTCGCAGGGGTCGGTTCCCCCTCTTCGGTCTGTCCTTGTTGGGGTGCATCGGGACCCGTGAGGCCGCGGATGTTTTCTGGCAGGAAGCTGTCGGGATAGCGCGTGCGGTGGTGGAACATCCTGGTGAGAGTGTTGGTGAAGCTCTGCTTGATGGTAGTGATATCTGCGAAGGTGAGAGGCGCTTCATCCATCTGGCCGTCTTCGATTTTCGCCTCGACAAGGCGGTCCACAAGCTCGGTAATACGCGTGGGCGTCGGGTCGTCCATCGTGCGGGCGGCTGCCTCGACGGTATCGGCGAGCATGATGATCGCGGTTTCCTTGCTCTGCGGTTTGGGGCCGTCGTAGCGGAAGTCTATCTCCCGCACCTCGTCGGGGTCGTCGGCCTCACTGACGGCTTTCCTGTAGAGGTATGAGACGAGAGTGGTGCCGTGATGTTCCGGGATGACGGCGATGATCTCGGCAGGCAAGCCGGCCTCGCGCGCTATCTCGATGCCCTCCTTCACGTGGGATATGAGGACGAGTGCGGAGAGGTGGGACGAGAGATGGTCATGCGGGCTCTCGGTCCCGAACTGGTTCTCAGTGAAAAACGACGGGCGCTTGAGCTTGCCGATATCATGATACATGCAGCAGACGCGTGTGAGAAGGCCGTTGGCCGCGATGGCCTCCGCCGCAGGCTCCGCGAGGTTGGCCACCATGACGGAGCTCTGATAGGAGCCGGGGCCCTCCGTGAGCATGCGCTTGAGCAGGGGCTCGTTGGGATTGAGCAGTTCGATGAGGCGCATTTCGTTGACGAGTTTGAGTGGCCGCTGGATGATCGTGACGGCGCCGACAGCCATGATGGCGGAGGCGAGGCCGCCGGCAGCGGCAACGCCGAGCTGCGCGGAGGTAATGCCCATCCCGAATACCTTGTTGCTGATGCTGAGAACAATGGGGTTGATGAGCGCGATTGAGATGGCGGCCCGCGTAAGCACGGTCGTCTTAGTTCGGCTGGCGGGGATGACGTAGGTAGCGGCCATGCCGCAGACAGCAGCGCTGACGAGCAGCCGCGCATCACCTCCGGTGGCGGCGATCAGGCCGATAAGCATGGCGACGAAGATGGATGCAGCGATGGCCACCTGGGGGCCGATGACGGACGCGATGAAGACGGCAAGCGCGGTGACGGTAGTGAGAACCCAGGCAGGATAGTGGGTGCTGCCTTCAAGCAGTCTGATGACGAGTACGGCGATGACGATGCTTGCGCAGAGAACATGGAAGAGGCGCTGGTCATCGTATGCTTGCCGCGCGAACCTGAGGACATACAGAGCCAGGGCGATGACAAGACCGAGAAGCAGGCCGAGCAGCGCAAGGGACTGGACGTAGTCTCTCTTCGATTGCATGAGGCCGAGGGCCTGGAACATTGCGATGTGGGTTTCGGTGACGGTTTCCTTGGGACGGATGATGAGGTCCCCAGGCTGTAGCTGGCGGAGAACATCCTTGACAAGCGCCGCGGCCTCGGTGCGTGCCTGTTGCGTGGCTTCGGCGTCGTGGATGCGGTTGTGTCGCAGTACTGCCGCGGAGAGCCTGGCGACGGCGCGCGTCATCTGAGGGGACAGGTCGGGACGCCGGGCGGCCGTTTCCTGCGCCTGGCCCCTGGCGTTTTCGAGATCACCGCGGTCCTCCGGATAGTTGTGAATGGGCGTAGCCATGATGTCTGCGACGATTCTGGCAGTGGCTGCGCGTACCGTTTCGTAGGTGTCCGGGGCCATCTCGATGAGCAGACGCCCGGTGTCATCGTCGAGCGCCTCGGCGAATTCCTGGGGGGCCTGCCGGCGGAGATCCGCCGCATAGTCCTGAGGCGGTGGCGGCACGGCATCAGTGCTCGGGGCCTCGTCTTCGGCGGCGGCGTGCTCTTCCAGGGCGGCGGCATCCAGAGACCGTTGCCGGCGGATAGCGTCCGTTGCGGCGAATAGCTGCGATATGGCGGCCTGGGCATCAGCGTCGGCTTTGGGGTCCGGATTGTAAACGTCCGCGACCTTCTGCACGGCTTCCTTTCTCAGACGCTCGGTCTCGGCTCCATCAACGTAAACAGCGGCTCTGTCCGCGGTGATAGTTTGCATGCAACGGTCGCCGACGCTGAGCGAGACACGTGCGGGCTGGATGCGCCAGACCATCAGCAGGAAGACCAGCAGGATGGCAATGATGACGGTCAACAGCTTGCGGAAGGCAGTGCTGCTGAGGCGGCGTCCAAAGAGAGCGATGCCGGGCCGGTTGTTGTTGTGGCTATTCCTCGGCATGTTGAAGCCCTTGCATTATGTAGCCGTGTCGCCGCCGGTGTTGCCGGCCGGCGGCTGCTGAGTCGTCGGCTCCGTATCGTCGTCTGGACGGCGCGTGGCATTCGGACTCTTCTCGTAGGCGTCCACGATCCGCTGCACGAGCGGGTGACGCACGATGTCATTGCGGTCCAGGTGGCAGACACCGACACCCTCGACGTGAGCAAGCAGGGAGATGGCGTGTTGGAGACCGGAGAGAAACCCAGGAGGCAGATCCGTCTGGGTGACATCACCGGTAACGATCATCTTCGAGCCAAAGCCCATCCGCGTCAGGAACATCTTGACCTGAGCAGGCGTGGTATTCTGGGCCTCGTCAAGTACGACGAAGGCGTCATTCACGGTGCGTCCACGCATGTAGGCCAGAGGCATGACCTCGATGACGCCCTTGCCCAGCAGCTTCTGAAAGCGGTCGAAACCGGTGATGTCGGTGAGCGCATCGTGGAGCGGGCGGAGATACGGCTGGACCTTCTCCAGCATGTCGCCGGGAAGAAAACCGAGCTGTTCTCCGGCCTCTACGATCGGCCTGCTGAGCACAATGCGGCTGACTTCGCCGGACCTCAGAGCTGCCATCGCCATGGCCATCGCGAGGAACGTCTTGCCCGTGCCGGCAGGCCCGGTACAGAAGACTACATCATTCTCGACAACGGTATGCACGTACCTGGCCTGTCCGAGTGTCTTGGGCGTGAGCGGTTTGTTGCGGTGCGTGATGATGACGGTCTTGTTGAGGACGTCTTTGACCTGATCGGAAGTGTCATCAATGACAGCCTGGAGGACGAGCTCAATGTCACGGGGAGTCGCATTGCGCCCGGTTTGAATCAGGTGCAGCAGCGTCTCGAGTGCGCGGGCGGCCTTGTCGGCCTCGGGCCGAGCTCCAAACACCATGACGGCCCCGTCAGCAGGTACGAGACGGACGCCAAGACGCTGCTCGACTGCACGCAGGTTGCCGTCGCGGCTGCCCACGACGTGCGGCATGTCGCCGGCAGGGACGAGAACCGTGGCTATCGGCTCGCGATCGCTGTGTTGTGGAGCAGGGGTGCGTTGCTCGTGCAATTGGCTCATCCTGTTCAGGCACTGCAGGCACGGCAGGTACGACTTAGCCGAGGCATGACCGAAAAACGAAAGCCGGGACCCATGCGAGGGAATCCCGACCTCTGGACGTGCCCCCGGCGGCCGGTGCGCAGAGTGCAAATCTGCTACAATAGAGTATATCAAGGGACGGGCGAAGTCAACCGAAAACGGGGTCTGATGCCGCGTATAGCTACCATAAGAAGAAAACGCGCCAGGGAGGGTGATATCGGGCTACAGGAAGAAGGAATGGCTGCAGACGGCCAGGGAACCGCGGCGTGAGGGCTGCAGATTGCCTGCAACGCATCGGCTGCAACACCCCGGCTGAAGCACAGCGCTCAGGGCTCCAGGCTCACCCGGACCGAGTGCAGGATGGTCACCTCATCGCAAGCGATGGCCGGATAGTCGCGCACCGTGATTGAGTCCACCGTTGTGGACTCGATTTCGAAACCGGTGCGGGGCGCTTCTCCAGCCAGTAGATACGAACCACTTGCGGCCAGTGTGGGAGGCAGCGGCTCGGCAAGATGAAAGGTCCTGTCTGCCGTCGAGCGCACCTGCAGCGTGGTATTGGGCCTTGCCAGGTCAAGCCGCAGCTTCCCGCACTCCAGACTCGAGCCGTTCAGCAGGTATGCCTGCACAGTGCGGCCCTGACCGTCAACCGACACGAGCGCAAACTGGCCGGTCACGGTCACCGGGCCGTACGAGCGCTGCTCCTGATCCATACTGGAGATGA
>JAUWOG010000531.1 GCA_030612305.1 Armatimonadota bacterium
GTCAATCTCCCGCCGCAGGAAGAACTTGACGGTGGTGGGAAAGGGAACGGTGGCCATGCGCTGCGGCTGGGGAACCTGGGGGTCGTGGATGGTGAGAACAAGCACGTCGCCCGGCTGCAACTCCCCGTCGGCCACCTCGACAACAATGGCGCACGTGGCACAGTCCAGGTAGGCGCTATAGTTACGGGGCGTGAGCGAGACCTGGAGCTGCGCGCCCGAGCCGGCGGTTGCCGACACATAGCTGTGTCCCTCAGGATTGCCGGCCTGTGGCGCGATCCAGCGGCTTTCGCGCCACTCAAAGAGCCATTTATCTCCGGCAGCGGCCTTGAATTTCCCCACGGTGTGGACTAATGTAATGTCGAAGCAGTCGCCGACGCGCACGGCATAGTCGGGCAACAGGTGGAGGCTGCCCAGGTCAGGATCGGCTGTCGGTGGTACGCTCATACTGGCACTCTCCTGCAGGTCTGACGGTGTGTGTGCGTGCATGATAATTCGCCGTCGGAGCGCTTCGGCCTGCGCGGGCGGCGCTCTCATTGCACACGTATTGCACTGGAAAGGATTTGAGACGAACATGATTCCACGTGAGGATATTGCAGTCGGCGGCATGGAGGATGTAGCGGTCTATGCGGTCGGGACGCTGGTCATCGGCTCCGGTGCGGCGGGGCTCAACTGCGCCGAGTTGCTGCACGCGCTGGGGGAGACGTCGCTGGCCGTGGTGACTGAGCGTCTCGGGGCCGGGACGTCGAACAACTCCGGCTCCGACAAGCAGACCTACTACAAGCTGGGCGTCTTCGGCGATGTGCCCGACTCGCCGATGGAGTTCGCGCGGACACTCTTTCAGGGCGGGATGTGTCATGGCGATACGGCGTATGTCGAAGCGCTGGGCTCGGTGCCGGCGTTTTTTCACCTCGTCGAGAACGGGGTCAAGTTCCCGTCCAACAGCTACGGGGCCTATGTGGGCTACAAGACCGACCACGATCCGAGGCAGCGCGCGACCTCGGCCGGGCCGAAGACCTCGATACAGATGTTCGCCACCTCGCTGAAGAGGGTCCGAGCGCGGGAGATACAGATATTCGACGGCTATGAGGTCATCCGTCTGCTGACGACGGGCAACGGTGAGAAGACGCGCGTCATCGGCGCGCTGGCGCTGAACAAGGAGCGACTCGATGCCGATGACCACGGCATGACGGTCTTCGCGGCCAACAACATCGTGCTTGCCACGGGCGGGCCGGGTGAGATGTTCGCGACGAGTGTCTATCCGCAGGGCCAGGTCGGGAGTCACGGCCTCGCTCTCGGCGTGGGCGCATGGGCTAACAACATGGCCGAGTTCCAGTTCGGCCTCGCCTCAATCGGCTTTCGCTGGAACCTGTCCGGCTCCTACCAGCAGGTCGTCCCCTGCCATTTCTCCACCGACGAGGACGGCGCGGATGTCCGCTACTTCCTGAATGATTACTACGAGACGATGGAGCAAGTGGCGACGAACACCTTCCTGAAGGGCTATCAGTGGCCGTTCCATGCCGAGCGGCTGCAGGCTTTCGGCAGCTCTTTGGTTGACATTGCGGTCTATCAGGAGCGCGCGCAGGGCCGCAAGGTCTATATGGACCTGTCGCGCAATCCGGTTGCCGGTGAGGGCATGGCGGAGTTCTCGCTGGCAGAGCTTTCCGAGGAGGCCCGCACGTACCTGGAGCGCTCCGGGGCCACAGGCAGTACGCCCTATGAGCGGCTGCAGCAGCTCAATCCGCTCGCCATAGACATCTACTCGGAGCACGATGTTGACCTGAGGCAGCCGCTGGAGGTGGCGGTCTGCGCCCAGCATTGCAACGGCGGCCTGACGGTGAACAAATGGTGGGAGACGGCGGTGGGGCACCTGTTCGCGATAGGTGAAGTGGCCGGGACGCATGGCGTCAGGCCGGGCGGGAGTGCACTCAACGCCGGTCAGGTCGGAGGGCGGCGTGCCGCACATTACATAGCCGCCCGCTACAAAGCCGACAAGCCCGAGGTGGCCTCATGGCTGAAGCAGGCGTCAGGCCAGATCGAGGCCGAATTCAGGCACCTGGGCAAGCTCCTCGATCCCGCCCCTAGGCGGGACGGGGAGGCGCCCGCCGAGGTCCGCGAGAGCATCCAGCAGACGATGGACACCGCAGCCGCGATCGTCCGCAGGCTCCCCGATGTGGAGGACGCGGCGGCCCGCATGACTGATTTGCACCGGGGGATGACCGAGCAGCAGCAACGCCTCAGCGGCCCCGAGCAGTTGCCGAGGGCCTACCAGAACGAGCACCTGGCCCTGACGAGCCTCATCGTGCTGAAAACGATAGAGGACCTCATCTCACGCGGCGGAGGCAGTCGCGGCGCGTACATGGTCATAGACCGGAGTGGCGACCGGCTGGTCGAGACGAAGACCGGAACGAGCCTGCCGCACCGCAGCGAGAACCTGGCGATGCGCGAGGAAATCGTCGAGGCGCGCTTCAACGGGAACCGCAACGAGGCGGAGACAAAGGTCACGCCCGTCCGGCCGCTGCCGGAGGATGACTCCTGGTACGAGACGACGTGGCGCAAGTGGCGTGCAGGAGAGATATACGACGAGTAGCGCCGGCAACCGCACGCGAGAAGGTACTATGTGAACGGGTGACACACGCGGCATGGCAGGAACACAGCCGATATCGTCGCTGTTGATCAAGCCTGCGGGGCCGGACTGCAATCTGGCCTGCGCGTATTGCTTCTACACGCCCAAACGGGCGCTCTATCCGCGTGAGAAGCGCCATCGGATGACGCGGCAGGTCGCCGAGGAGATGGTCCGGCAATACCTGGCATTGTCCTCTGGTGAAGCCACCTTTGCCTGGCAGGGCGGAGAGCCTGCCCTCATGGGCCTCGACTTCTTCCGCCTCGTCGTGGCGCTGCAGATGAAGCACGGCCACTCGGGGCAGATCGTAGCCAATGCC
>JAUWOG010000368.1 GCA_030612305.1 Armatimonadota bacterium
AAAACTAGGTTTTATTACCGACCCCTTTGGCGACCTGGAGGGCGTGCTGGCCAACACGTGGGACGGCCGCGACAGCGCCGGACGCGGGATGTTCCTGTTTGGCACTCTGAAGAGCGCGGGCCTGTCGAGTAGGAGCGAGCGACGCCAGGGGTCGGACCCGTGCCTGGTAATAAGCTCGGCTTCGGCCCGGAGAACGTCACGAGGCGTGGTGCAGTTGAGTTACCGTGTGTCGGCCGATGCGCACGTGCAGGTCGCACTGACGAATATCGCCGGGAGACCAATAGCCGAACTGCAGCAGGATGCGAAGGCGGACAGGCTGATGACGCGCTCGTGGAATGGGCGGAGTTCGAAGGGGACGCTCTGTCCGGCCGGGCGCTACCTGTGCACGATTCAGGCATGTTCGGATGATGGCCAGTCGAGCCGGATAATGATCCCGGTGTGGAAATAGCACCGGGCAGATTCCACGATGGAGGCTCCAGCGTGTGCTGGTACTCTGATGCGGAGGTGGATAGTGTGTTCGGCCTCAATGAGGACATTCTGAAGGCAATTGGCAACACGCCGCTGGTGCGTCTGAACGAGGTCGTGCCGGACGGGGCTGCGCGCGTGTGTGTGAAGGTGGAGGGGCAGAACCCGGGCGGGAGCGTGAAGAGCCGCATCGGGTACGCGATGCTTCAAGCGGCGGCGGAGGCGGGGGAGTTCGTGTGGGGCGAGACGACGATCGTCGAGCCGACGAGTGGCAACACCGGTATCGGGCTGGCGCTGGCGGCGGCCGTCAGGGACAACCGCCTCATTCTGACCATGCCGGAGTCAATGAGCGAGGAGCGTCGGCGTCTGCTGGTGAGCTATGGAGCTGAGCTGGAGTTGACTGCGGCGGCGGAGGGGATGAAGGGCGCAATAGGCCGGGCCCAGGAATTGCTGGAAGAGATCCCGGATGCCTACATGCCGAACCAGTTCGAGAACGCGGCGAACCCCGCTGCCCATGAGGCGACCACCGGCCCGGAAATCTGGCGGGACACCAACGGGCAAGTGGATGTGTTCGTTGCCGGCGTCGGGACGGGGGGTACTTTCACGGGCGTCGGGCGCTATCTGAGACGTGTCAATCCGCGCGTGCAGATTGTCGCAGTGGAGCCTGCGGGGAGTCCGGTGCTCTCAGGAGGCGAGCCGGGGAAGCACAGGATCCAGGGGATCGGCGCAGGCTTCCAGCCGGGCGTGCTGGACATGAGCGTCGTTGACGAAGTGGTGACGGTCAGCGACGGTGATGCAAGGGTGATGGCGCGACGGCTGGCCACGGTCGAGGGGCTGCTCTGCGGGATCTCATCGGGCGCTGCGGCACACGCGGCTGTAGAGGTCGCGGTAGAAAGCGAGCCGGACAGGACGGTCGTCACGGTCCTGCCGGACACCGGCGAACGGTACCTCTCGACGGACCTCTTTACGGCGTCGAACATGCCAATAGATGAAGCATGAGTGACAGCTTGGTGACGACGAACTGATCTGCGCATATTGATGGTCAATTACGAGTTCCCGCCGGTCGGTGGCGGCGGCGCGACGGCCAACTACTACCTGGCCCGCGAGATGGTGAAGCTCGGCCATGCGGTGCGGGTGGTGACGTCGGGCTTTCGGGGTCTGCCGAAACGGGAGCATGTTGAGGGCATAGAAGTCGTGCGGGTGCCGGTGTGGCGGCAGCGGCGGGACTTCACGAAGATGCACGAGATGCTGCAGTACGTCCTGTCGGCAACGCCCCGTGCGGCTGTGATGGGCAGGAGCAGAGGGGCGGAGGCGTGGGACATAGTGCAGACGTTCTTCGCCGTGCCATCGGGACTGGTGGGATGGTGGCCGGCGAGGTGCGGGGCTATTCCTCATGTAATCCGGCTGGGAGGCGGTGATCTGCCGGGGCACCAGAAACGTTTCGCCCTCGCTCATCGCGTCCTGCGTCCTATTGTCAGGTGTCTGCTGGGAGGAGCCTCGGCGCGCGTTGTCAACAGTGAGGGATTGCGGCGGCGGGCAGAGGCCACTTTCCCCGATTTGCCTTTCGACGTGATATCCAACGGCGTTGACGTGGAGCTTTTCCGGCCGCGCGAGGCGGAAGGCGCGCAGATACCCACGGTACTGTTCGTCTCGCGGCTGAGCGAGCGGAAGGGCTTGCACCTGTTGCTGCCGGCGCTGGGACGTCTGCTGAATGAGGGCCCCGAGTTCCGGCTTCTGGTAGTGGGCGATGGCCCGATGCGATCCC
Source organism: Armatimonadota bacterium (assembly GCA_030612305.1). Lineage (GTDB taxonomy): Bacteria > Armatimonadota > Zipacnadia > Zipacnadales > UBA11051 > UBA11051. Next base: position 2,231 of record JAUWOG010000368.1, read on the forward strand.
AGCTCGAGCAGCAAACTGAGCAGTTGGGTCTCAGCGACATTGTGGATTTCGTCGGTTTGCGCCCGCGTTCTGAGCTCCCGTCCATCTACCGGAGGGGCGACATCTTCTGCCTGCCGTCGGCGAGCGAAGGGATGGCGAATGTCATCCTCGAGGCGTTGGCGACGGGGCTGCCGGTCGTGGCCACGGATGTACCGGGCAGTTCCGAGCTGGTGGAAGAGGGCGTGAACGGCTTTGTTGTTGAGCCGGGGAATGCGGAGGCACTTGGCGAGCCGCTACGGCGGCTTATCGGGGACGCGGACTTGCGGCAGAGGCTCGGAGAGGCAAGCCGGCAACGCAGCGAGCATTTTGCCTGGTCCAGGATGGCGGGGCAGTACCTGAAGCTGTACGATGGTCTGATGCAAGGCTGAGAGATGCGTCGGACAAGCATTGGGGGCAAACGTTTTGTGCGGCATAGCCGGCTACGTCGGCAAGGGGAATAGAGAGACGCTGGTAGCGATGTGCGACGCGATGGCGCACCGTGGCCCGGATGCCGACGGATACTGGGTGGGTGAACGCTCCGGGCTGGGTCACCGGCGCCTGAGCATCATTGACCTGGCGAGCGGACAACAGCCGATGTGCAACGAGGATGGCACGGTCTGGATAGCCTTCAACGGGGAGATCTACAACTACGAGGACCTGCGCAGGCACCTGGTGGAACGCGGTCACCGTTTCAGCACGAATTCGGATACCGAAGCGATCGTTCATCTGTACGAGGAGTATGGGGAGGCGTGTGTCGAACGGCTGCGGGGGATGTTCGCCTTCGGAATATGGGACGAGACGGCGGGGCGGCTGTTCTGCGCGCGCGACCGGCTCGGTATCAAGCCGCTGCACTACTGCCGGACTGACGAGGCGTTCCTGTTCGCTTCGGAGATCAAGGCACTGTCGGCGCCTGGTCTCGTATCGCGTGAGATGTCGCCGAGCGCGCTGTACAAGTACCTGGCGTTCCGATATGTGCCCGGGCCTGAGACCATCTACGCAGACGTGCAGAGGCTGCAGCCCGGTCACACGCTCACGTATGCCGACGGTAAGGCGACCGTGCGTCGTTACTGGACGATTGATGATGTCGAGCCGTCGGGGATGAGCGAGCAGGAGGCGCTACAGGCAGTCAGCGCGAGTCTCAGTGAGTCCATTGCCATGCGGCTGATGGCCGAGGTGCCGCTGGGGTTGTATCTCTCGGGTGGGCTTGACTCGAGTCTGCTGGCGGCGTTGATGGCTGAGATGCTGGACAGGCCTGTCGAGACCCTGTCGGTGACGTTCGCCGATGCACGGCACGATGAGTCGGATTACTCGAAGCTGGTTGCGGAACGGTTCAATACCGCACACCATACACTGCAAGCGGCGCCGGAGTCGCTGGATGTGGTGTCGAAGGTGATGTGGCACCTTGATGAGCCGCTGGCGGACGCGGCTGCCATACCGGTGTACCAGATAGCGGAGGTCACGAAGCCGCATGTGACGGTAGTGCTCAGCGGCGAGGGCGCAGACGAGTGCTTTGCCGGCTACCCGCACTTCAAGCTGTACCACAAATTGCTGTCGAGAAGCCACCTGCTGCCGACATGGTTGTTCGACCGGATTGGAGGCATCCTGCCCTCGGGAAGCCTGTCAGCCAGAACGTGCGCAGCGATGGCGACATGCAAGGATCCTGCGCGGTTCATCCTCGAGTTCGTATCGGTGTTCGACAAGATGCAGCGACGGGC
>JAUWOG010000522.1 GCA_030612305.1 Armatimonadota bacterium
CGACTTCCTCACCTCCGCCGGCCTCTGACCTCACCCACGTTGCGCGTACACTTCCCACTGTGATACTATACCTACCCGTCCATCCCGCAACACTCCTGCCGCAACAGACGAGGCATCGAAGTGACTTTGCGCGCCATCATCATCGCAGTCGTCTTCGGGCTCCTCTCCATGCTCTGGATGCACCAGTCCGGCATGATCGAGGGCCGCGGCAACATCTACGCGCTCTCCACTCCTCCGGTCCCTGCGATCTTCGCAATGCTGGTGGTCATCGGCCTTGGCGCACCGCTTGCATCCTTTTTCAAGAAGCCGCTGAAGAAGAAGGAACTCGTCGTCGTCTTCATGTTCCTGGTCCTCTGCATCCCGCCGATTACCTATGGCGTCGTCGAGCTGCTCCTCCCGTGGATGACCACACACATCTATTTCGCGACTCCCCAGAACAATTTCGACCGCAGCACCGCCGAGCTCCCCAACTGGTACTATCCCCATGACGCGGAGCTCATCCGCCAGATGTACGAGGGCAGCGACTCCGGCGCTGTTCCCTGGAAGCCCTGGCTATACCCTCTCGGCATGTGGACGATCCTGATGTCGCTCATCTTCTTCACCGGCCTCTGCCTCGTCAACATGTTCCGCAGCCAGTGGGTTGACAAGGAGCGCCTCCGTTTCCCGCTTCTGCTCATACCGATAAGCCTCGTCGAGAAGGAGGCCCCCGGCTCCCACACTTCCTTCTTCCGCAATCCGCTCGTGTGGATTGCCATCATCCTCGTCTTCATCCACCACACCCTCAACGTGATGCACTCCTTCAACCCATCAGTTACTGCTCTCCTGGACTACTACCGCATCGGCGGGCTCTTCACCGAGGCTCCCTTCACCAACTTCAACCACGTCCGCTTCTTCTACCGCCCTCAGGTCCTCGGCCTCGCCTATTTCGTCTCACCCGACCTGCTCTTCTGCACGTGGTTTTCGTTCCTGATGCAGCCTGCCGTCGAGACCGCCGCCGACATCTTCGGCCTCCGCCAGGACCCGGGCTTCCCCTTCTCCTACGAGCAGGGCTCCGGCGCATACCTCGCCCTCATCTTCGTCTTCTTCTGGATCGGCCGCCACCACCTCGCCCAGGTAGCCCGCAAGGCACTTACAGGCGACCCGACCATTGACGACTCCGCCGAGCGCATGCCTTACCGCTGGTCGTTCTTCGGCGCTGTCGGAGGTTTCATCGCCACCATCGTCTGGGCTTACATGTCGGGCTTCTCCCCGAAATTCAGCATCATCTACGTCGCCTTACTGCTCGGCTTCGGCCTCGTCTATGCACGCGTCCGCGCCGAGGGTGGCGTCCCGGCGATGTGGGGCCTTCCCCTTCAACCAGCACAAGAAGATGATTTTTTACCTCCTCGGTACTCGCTCGCTCATCCATGCCGGCGACCCTTCCGACCTCGTCATGCTCAGTTCCTACTCCTGGATGGGACGCGGCTACTACATGTCACAGATGGGGTATCAGGTCGAAAACGAGGCCCTCGCCGACCGCTACGACATCAAGACTAAGTGGTTTGCGGTCTTCACCATGTGCGCATTTGTTTTCGGCTGCCTGGTCGCCTTCTACGTGACCCTCGGGGACTACTACAAATTCGGCGCGGTGACCTGTGGCGGGGGTACTACCAGCGGCGGCGGAAATGTCTGGAACGCCCGCTTCCAGTGGGAGGAGATCGCCGCTGCGATAGTCACTCCGGGCGCACCGGATGTGAATCGCAGCATCGCCATCATCGTCGGCGCGCTCGTCGCCGTCGGCATGGTCGTGCTCCGTTTCTGGTGGCTCCAGTCGCCTTTCCATCCACTCGGCTATGCCATATCGCTCAACTACGGCTACGCTCTCTGGTCGAACTTCATGTTCGTGTGGATAGTGAAGTCCATCGTCCAGCGTCTTGGCGGCGCGCGGCTCTACCGCCAGCTGATGCCTTTCTTCCTTGGCCTTGTGATTGGCGACTTGCTGGCCGGCGGCATAAGCTGGCTGCTGCTTGGCGTCTTCGGCCAGGACATCTTGCACGGCTACTCCGTACAATTCGGATGATTCCGCCCCAAGGGGAGGAACTCCCATGAACCAGCGCGTCGTGTTCACAGGCATTAACCAGGTGGACATCGAGGAGTGCGAAACGCCCACACCCGGCCCCGGCCAGCTCCTCATCCGCACCATCGCGACTGCCATCTCCACCGGCACCGAGCTGACCATACTCACTGGCGACTACCCGCAGGACTCAAAGTGGAGCGCCTACGGGACCTTGCCCTTCAATGCCGGATACAGCAATCTGGGGGAGGTAATCGAGCTCGGCCCGCAGGTTGCCCGCTTCAGCGTCGGGGACCGCGTCGCGAGTTCCGCCGGCCACTGCACCTACGCGCTCGTTGCGGACGGGCCCAATACGCATCCCGTACCTGACGCGGTCAGCGACGAGGCCGCCGCACTCTACATGCTCGCACGGATCGCCATTCACGGTGTCCGCCGCGCGGCCGTCAACATGGGCGAGGCAGTGGTCGTCTATGGCCTCGGTCTCATCGGCCAGTTCGCTCTCCAGCTCGCCCGCATTGAGGGAGCAAGGCCGGCCATCGGAGTGGACCTCTCCGAGTTGCGCCGCGACTTCGCCCAGGCCTTCGGTGCCGACCTCGTCATTGACGGTGCTGACGACGACATCGCCGCTCAGGTGAAGGCCGCCACCCACGGGCGCATGGCCGATTGCGTCATCGAGATGACGGGCGTCGCCGCTCTCATTCCACGCGAGATGGACTTGCTCCGCAGACAGGGCCGCATCGTCATCCTCAGCAGCCCCCGGGGAGAGACGAGCTTCGATTTCCACGACTACTGCAACTCCCCCAGCCTCACCATCATCGGCGTGCACAACGGCTCCCACCCGCAATTCGAGACCCCGTACAACCCCTGGACTGCGGCCCGCAATGTCGAGTTCATCTTCGACCTCATCG
>JAUWOG010000411.1 GCA_030612305.1 Armatimonadota bacterium
TGACTTCATCGTCCGCATCCAGAAACACCGACCCGTGCATCTGCCCCGACAGCCCGACGCCGACTATCTCCCCGGCGGACACTCCGGATGTCGCAACCGTGTCCCTGATGGCTTTACAGGAGGCTTCCCACCACTGCTCGGGGCTCTGCTCGGCCCATCCCGGCCGCGGCGTCAGCAGCGGATAGGTGGCCGTGGCGGCCGCGACAACCGTGCCCTCTTCATCAACCAACAGCGCCTTGGCCCCGCTGGTCCCCACATCCAGCCCGATGACATACTTCACGCCGAATCACCGCCCGTCTCTACTCCTCAGACGCGTCTCTCCCATTTGCGCTGCCAGTCGCCCTTTGCGCTTGCGGCCCCTCTCACGCCTCGGCAATCGTCACCGTCTCGCCGCTCTTGACCGCCTTCAGCACCGTCGCGTCGCCGTCAATCTTGCCGAAGACGTTCACCGGACTGGCCGGACGGATCTCATCCCCCGAGCTCATCGGCGTCGGGCCGAAGAACATGCACAGCGCCGTCCCCGGAGGCCAGTAGCCCAGGTCACCCATCTCAACTGTCGCCTGCGGGTCCTCCGGCTCGATGCTCACGCCGATCGAGAAGTAGATCTCGTCACCCCACGTCTCCGCGGCAGCTTCGATCGGCAGCCTCGCCCGAATCACTTTCGCCGTCACGCTGTCATTGAGTGTCGCCTCGACCGAGACGTCGCCTGCCGTTATCCTGATCTTCTCGCCCACATTCATCACCCCTAACAGAACTGCTGCAGATGCCGCAGGCCTTTGACAAAGCCCTCTTCGCGGCCAAACGCGCGGTCCTCATGCTCGATGCTAAGTACGCCATCGTAGCCGTTATCTCGCAGCCGCGCCACATACTCCCCCCAGTCAATGACACCATACCCGGGGGTCACGTAGCGGAAGTGATCCGTATCCTGGTTCCCCCTGTAGCGCAACACATGCTCGCAGATCTCGGTATCCTTCGCATGGGTATGGAAGATCCGCGGCGCGAACTTCTCCACCGCATACAGGTAGTCAATGCCCATCCACACGAGATGACTCGGGTCGTAGTTGAGGCCGAAGTTCGCCGCCGGACACACCTCGAATATCTGGTCCCAGTGCCCCAGGTGCTGGATATTGGTGGCAAACCAGTTCTCCATGGCCACATTCACACCACCGCCGGCCGCATCCCGGCACAGCTCATTGAAAAACGGTCCCGCCTCCTCAGCTATCGTCTCCTCACGGCTCTTGCCCTCCGGCGGCAGCCCAGCGATGCAGCACAGCGTATCAACCTCCATCGCCACACAGGCCTCCAGCGCCTTCCTCAGCGCACCCCGGTTCTTCTCCCGCTCGGCCGGGTCTCCGTCCGTGATGTTCACATAGCACGCCAGGCTCGATATCTCCAGCCCCGCCGCCTTCACCATATCCGTAACCTTTGCCGCGTCGTAGTCCTCGACATCGAGATGCACCGTACCTGGCCGGCAGGCTATCTCCAATGCGGCGAGCCCGGCTTCCGACGCGAACTTCACCACCGTCTCCAGATCCTCATTCCCGAACGGTGCAGTCAGCATCCCTACATGCATAGTCTTCCTCCTTCTCTTTCATTACACATCCCGCTCTTGGTGCGGGTCCTCTTCCTCATCACACTACCCAATTCCCCGGCCGTTACACAACGCCTTCAGCACTCCCTCCCCAGACAGAAGCACCGGACTGCCTCCTCTGCCGCCAGAGCCACGAGCTTCCGCGCCATCTCCGGCTCCATCGCCTCCTCCAGCGACAGCGCCGTGTTGCTGATGGAAAACAGCGGCCCGAAGCCCTTCTCATGCAATTGGTTCGCCTCGAGGTCCACGCTGCCGGCGATGACGATGTTCGGACATCCTACCTCCTCGGCCCCACGCACCGCACCGCCGGGGGCCTGCCCGAAAGCCGGGGGGTAGTTGATGGCCCCCTCGCCGGTGATGATCAGGGCCGCGCCTTCCGCCTTGGCCGCCAGGCCTGTCGCTTCCAGCACGATATCCACTCCCGGCTCGAGCCTCGCTCCACAGAACGCCACCAGACCGGCGCCGAGGCCTCCTGCAGCCCCGCCTCCGGGCATCTCGCCAACATCCATACCCACGTCCCGCTTGACCACCTCGGCGAAGATGCGCAGCGCTGCGTCAAGCTCCTTCACCATCGCCGCATCGGCGCCCTTTTGCGGCCCATAGACGTATGCCGCACCGCGCTCCCCGTACAGCGGATTATCCACATCGCAGGCGACGCGGAACGCCGTCGGCTCGACGCGTGCATCCAGGCCGCTCAGATCAATCTGCGCCAGGTGCGCCAGCCCTCCGCCGCTGCACCCGCACACCAGTTCCTTCCCGTCCTCACCGAGCAGGCGCACACCCAGCGCCTGGGCCATACCGGCTCCGGCGTCCGTCGTCGCGCTGCCGCCGATGCCTACGATGATTCTGCTACAGCCCCGCTCCAGCGCCGACCGGATCAGTTCCCCGGTCCCGTAGGTGGTCGTCTTCGATGGATCCCGTCTGTCCGCAGGCACCAGTGGCAACCCGGAGGCCTCGGCCATCTCGATAATCGCGGGCTCCTCGTCCCCCAGGACCCCGTACCGCGCTTCCACCGGCTCGCCCAGCGGCCCGCTCACAGTCTCGGTCACGAGCGTACCGCCGGTGGCATCCACCAGCGACTGCACCGTCCCTTCGCCGCCGTCCGCCATCGGTGCTGACACGATCTCGGCATCCGGCAGGAAGCGCCGAATCCCCTCCTCCATCGCCGCACAAACTTCCGCCGCCGTCAGCGATCCTTTGTACGAATCCGGCGCCAGCACGATCTTCATGCCACATCCCTGCCTGTCGCCATCTTTGCAGCAGGGCGGCCAATGTGCCGCCCTGCTATCTCCGCCTCTGCCATCCTGCGCCGCCGCCTAGACCTGTGCCCACGCCCGCTTGAACGACCGCTTCGTGTGAGCCACGATCAGCTCCGAGGTATCCCCATCATACGGCTTCACCTCGAACGTCAGGATCGGCTTCTCGGTCGGCACTTCCTTCTCGAAATACCCGATCCGGATGAGGTCCTTGATGAACTCGACCAGCTCCGGCACATCCGTGTCACTGTTCGGATACCCGAACCGGGGGTGAAGGTCGCCGTAGAGACCGAAACCCTCATCTGCGCTGACACAGTTGCCTGCGTGTACATGCACTATGTGCGGTGCCAGCGCCGACAGAATCTCGAACTGGCTCCCCGGCAGCATCGGCAGATGTGACAGGTCTGGTGTGATGCCGAAGTTGTCAACCTGCTCCTTCACCTTCTCAGCCAGCTCGACGCCCAGCTCCGCCGGACCGATCAGGCACTTCTTGTCCGTCGTATCGTCAAACTGCTCGACCGACAGCGTCACGCAGTAGTCACCGGCCTGCTCCTGGGCGTACCGGCAGAGCTGCACACAGGAGTCAACCATCGCCTCCATTGCCGCCGGCACATCCTCCTTGCTCTCCGGCATCGGCCCGCTGAGGCACACCGCCAGCCTCGCCTCCATCATGTACGCCGCCTCAATAGCCCCCTTCACCGAATTGATTGCAGCCTTGCGGCCCTCCTCGTCGGCATCATTGAGCGCCAGCGTGGCCGCCGGGGGGGCCGGGGGGGGGGCGGGGGCGGGGGGCGGGGCGGGCGGGGCGGGGGGTGGGGGGGGGGGGGGGGGG
>JAUWOG010000272.1 GCA_030612305.1 Armatimonadota bacterium
TAGTACGCTATGCCTTGCTTTGCTCTTTCCACGTTCTCTTCGACATCCAGCGGGATTCTCTTGCTGTCATGTATGACCGCGTCTTCCGGGCATATCGGATGACACTTGCCGCACCGGATGCAGACAAACTGGTCAATTTCGGCCTTCTCATCAACCAGAGATACTGCATCTACCGGACACTCATCTACACATATTCCACAACCAATACACAGTTCCCTATCAACCCACGGCATTTCAGGTACCTCCATTGCAGTTTTCGGTTCAGGCACGGAGCCCTTACCGTAGTGACCCAAGCTCTACTTGTCTTCCAGCACTCTGTCGTACACCTCATATAGCTGCCTCAGGCCGCGGGAGATGTCGAAGTGCTCCTCGGCCCGTTTGCGTCCGGCCTTGCCCATTGCCGCCGCCCGCTCCGGGTCCCCCAGAAGCTGTAGAATCGCGTCCGCTAGCTGCTTGTCATTGCCCGCCTCGACCAGCAGACCCGTCACTCTCTCCTCCACGATGTCCAGCGGCCCGCCGGTGCGCGTCGCGACAACCGGCTTGCCTGCCGCCATCGCCTCCACGAGCACGATACCAAAGGGCTCGTCCTTCGAGGGCAGCACCATCACGTCGGTCAGGGCGAGCAGTTGCGGGATGTCTTCGCGAAAGCCCAGCCAGTGTACCGCCTCCGCACAGCCGAGGTCCTCGGCCTGCTGCTTGAGCTCATCCCTGTAGTCATCGGTCCAGAAGCCGCTATCGCCGATGACGAGCAGGCGCGCCTCCGGCTCATCATCCAGCACTCGCCTGAAGGCGTCCAGCAGCGTCTGGTGGCCTTTCCAGGGCGTCAGGCGGGCGATGACCGAGAGCACCTTGTCGCCGGGCTTGAGGCCGATTGCCTCGCGCAGCTTCTCGTCGGGCGCAAGTGGGACATACTTGTCCATCGGTCGCGCGCCGAGCACGACGGTGGTGTCACAGCCGGCGTCCGCCAGACTCTCCGCCACGGCGCTCGACATCGCGACGATATGCGGGTGCGTCACGTGTGCCACCTCGACCAGCAGCGACCGTGCCGAGCCCGGCTCGAGAATGTCGCGGACATCCCACACCAGCGGCTTGCGGAGCCATCTTGCTGCCAGGCCGCCGAGGATATGGCACTTGAGGCTGTTGGTATGGACTATGTCAACATCCTCGGCGCTGAGGGCGATGCGCAGCTTGCGCACCGGCCCGATGCTCTGCCAGAGGCCTGCGAGCCGCTCGCCGAGGCTCGACAGCGCCTCGCGGGAGTGCTCGAAGACCGGGTCGCTCTCCGGGAACACGGCACGCGTGCGGAGCTCGGCCATCTCGACATCCCGCAGCCATTCGGCCCGCTCGGCGTGCAGCAGTACCGGCTCGATGCGCTCGCGATCCATATAGCGCAGGATATCCAGCAGCGCCTCTTCCGCGCCGCCGCCGATATCCCCGGCCTGGTCAATGTAGGCTACTCTCAGCTTCCTGCCCATGCAGCGCTATTATCCACGATTCCGGTATCCGATGCAATTGGACTGTCGGCGGCTTTGCACGCATTCGACGCCGGAGAATTGAGCCAGCACGCGGGACAGTGGGCGCTCGATCTCGCGTCCACGGGACTGAAATACGATATTTACAACGGAGGCTAAACATCCAGCCACTAGCGCCGATAACAACTACACTGGGTGGGTGGAAGCATAAGACACAATCCTCGCAGCAACGTCTCGACCACCGGTCGAGCCGGCTCGCAGGCAGCAGCCCCCAACGTCTTCGCTTCTACCCCGGTTGTGAGTATCTAGCAGAATCCGGGAAATAGAGGCGAAGAGCTTGCCATATACTGTGCTCGTTGTTGAGCCCGACCCCGCGTGTCGTTCCTTGTTGCAGCGTATTGTCGCCAAGTGCAATTACTCCTGCCAATGCGTCGAAGACGGCGCCGCGGCTCTCAGGGCTGTTGCCGAGGCGAACCCCGCACTGATGCTCCTTGCGCTGATGCTTCCCGACATGGATGGCTTCGATGTCTGCAGGCAGTTGCGCCAGGAGAGTACTATCCCGCTGATTATCATCACCTCCCGCCGGTCCGAGGTGGACCGCATCTGCGCCTTCGAGCTCGGCGCCGACGACTATGTGACGAAGCCATTTCGGCCCGCCGAACTCCTCTGGCGTATCAGGACCCTCATGCACACGACCTACGAACACCGCTCCAGCGGCCGCATCGGCCCCTCCCTGCACTTCGAGGGCATAAGCATCAAGCCTGACAGCAGGGAGGTGAGTGTCGGCGACAGCGAAATCCACCTCACGCCGAAGGAGTTTGATCTGCTGCTGGCCCTGGCGGAGAATCACGGCACCGTCGTCTCCTCGGAGCGCCTCCTCCTCGACATCTGGGGATACGACAGGAGCATCAGGACGCGCACCCTGGATGTTCATATCAACCGGCTGCGTTCCAAGATCGAAGCCGACACCGCCAATCCGCAGTTGATCCGGACTGTCAACGGCGTCGGCTACCGCTTCGACGGCATAGCGGCGACACCGATCGTGGCCGCATGAAGCAACTGGCCCCGGAGCGCCCCGCGCACCCACTCCGGAGCCAGCATCTGAAAACGTGATGGTATTACTCTGTTACCATTGCCGCGCCAGCCGGCCGCCGTTTACCTTTGCCCTATGCCGTTTGGAGGACAGGCTTCCAGCCTGTTCCCGCGTGTACGCGGGACCGTTCATCAATGCCGTTGCCTTTGCCTCTGCCGTTTGCCTCCGGAACCGGCTGCCGCTTCACTTCCTGCAAAACCCTCACGATCTTAGATGTTACCCACTCCGGAGCCTTCCTTGACCCGCCAGTCATCTGAGAGTAGAATCCATCGGTACTATCACGACTGGGGGCTTCTCAGATGGCTGACAGGAGCAAGATGCTGATATTCCTCGGGGACGGCATGGGCGGGCGTCCAATCCCCGAGTTGGACGCCAAGACGACCATCGAGGCTGCCGACACGCCCTCTCTCGACCGCGTCGCATCAGAGGGTGCTTGTGGCATGATGTACCCGATATCCCCCGGTGTCGCCGCCGGTAGCGACACCGCGCACATGGCGATACTCGGCTATGACCCCTACGAGTACTACCGCGGCCGTGGCCCCTTCGAAGCCAAGGGTGTCGGCATTGATGTCAACGCCGGAGACGTGGCGTTCCGCTGCAATTTCGCCACCGTCGAGGGCAAGATGATTGTGGACAGACGTGCCGGCAGGATCAAGTCCGGCACCGATGAGCTGGCCGCTGCCATCAATGAACAGATACCGCAGCTAGACGGTGTACAGATACTGTTCGCCGATTCCATCGAGCATCGCGCCGCACTCGTCCTCCGTGGCGAAGGGCTTGATGAGCACGTCTCCGAAGTTGATCCCCACCATGAGGGCGTTGACTACTGGGACTGCAAGCCGCTGCCTGGTCACGAGCACAATGAGGCTGCGCAACGCACCGCCGACATCGTCAACCGCTTCGTCGAACGTTCCCACGAAGTCCTCAAGGGCCACCCTGTCAACAAGCAGCGCGAGGCTGACGGCCTCCTTCCCGCCAACATCACACTCCCGCGCGGCGTCGGAGCCGCCGTCGAGCTCGAACCCTTCTCGCAACGCTACGGTCTCGACGGTGCGATGGTCATCGAGGTGGACATCGTGCGCGGCCTCGCCATGTATCTGGACATGAGCGTCATCACGGCAGAGGGCGCTACCGGTGGCGCAGATACTGACGAAATCGCCATCGCACGTAGCGTCGTCGCCGCCTGCGAGCAGCACGATTTCGTCCTCGCCAACATCAAAGCCCCCGATCTCGGCGGACACGACGGGGATTTCGAGCAGAAAATCGCGGCCATCGAGAAGGTTGACCGCGCCATGGCCTGCATACTTGACAATCTCGACTTCGACCACGCCGTCGTCATACTCACCGCCGACCATTGCACACCCGTCAGTGTCGGGGACCACAGCGGCGACCCGATACCTGCCGCGTTCTTCGGCTCCGGCGTAACTCCCGACGAAGTCCGCAGCTACGGAGAGCGCTCCTGTTCACAGGGCTATCTCGGCCATTTCACGGGCGCGGATGTGATGAACCTGCTGGCAAACTTCGCCGGCACAGGGGAGAAATTCGGCGCATGAAGCCCGCCTCCATCATCGTCTTCCTTGCGCTACTGGGCATCACTGCCCAGGCCTCAGGCGATGCCATCGTACGCGGCCCGAGTGAAGAGATCGCCTTCGAGTGCTCCCAGCCACGCCACGAGACGATGAGACTCCGCATCGTCAACACGGCCGGCGGAACAATCACCGCCAGCAACGACGCCGGGGCCTCCTGGCGCCTCCTCGGCAGCGTCGTCACGCCTGCTCTCAAAGTCAATCCCAAGGCCTACACTGCCGGCATGTGGGCCCAAGATAGCGCTGTCGCCGCCACCGCTGTCAACGCCATTCACATCAAGATAGCCAACAATCCCGAAAGCGGGCGCGGCATCGTCTTCAGCATCGTCCCCGGCGCCAAGACGGTCGGCGCGGCCGTCGCGTCTTCTTCCATCCGCACCGACATGCCTGGCGGCACCGGCATCTTCGGGGGCTACGGCCCCCTTGTCAACTCGCCTGTGCATATTGAGACCGGCGGCGACTTGGCTCCGCTCAAGCCTGACTACGTCCCCGCCGATGGCGATGTCATCCAGATTATTCGGCTGGAAGCCGAAAAGC
>JAUWOG010000295.1 GCA_030612305.1 Armatimonadota bacterium
GGCGCGGCGGCCGCGGGCGCCGGTGGTGAAGTGCTCGGCGCGACAGGCACCGACACCGGAGGCGCGATCCGGCAGCCGGCGTGCCTGTGCAGTCTGGTGGGGATGAAGCCGACGTATGGGAGAGTGTCGCGGTACGGCATCATCGCGTACGCCTCCTCTCTGGACCAGGTCGGGCCGATATGCAGGGACGTGCGCGACACCGCGATGATGATGGCCGTCATCGCCGGGCATGATGAGAGAGATGCGACGTCGGCCGACGTTCCGGTGCCTGACTACACCGGCCTGCTCGGTCGCGACATCGCCGGCCTGAAGGGCGGCATAGCCCACGAGCTTCTCTACGGCGAGGGGATTGAGCCGGGGGTGCGTGAGACGGTCGAGGTCGCCATCAAGCAACTGTCCTCGCTGGGAGTGGAGTTCGAGGATGTCTCACTGCCGCACGCCGAGTACAGCCTGCCGTGCTACTATATCATCGCGCCGGCGGAATGCAGCTCGAACCTGGCGCGCTTTGACGGCGTCCGCTACGGTCATCGCACCGAGGAGCCGACTGAGGACATCTACGACCTGTTCGCCAAGTCCCGGGCGGAAGGGTTCGGCCCGGAGGTGAGCCTGCGCATCATCAAGGGCACCTACGTGCTTTCCGCAGGTTACTATGACGCCTACTACCTGAAGGCGCTGAAGGTGCGGACGCTCATAAAGAGCGACTTCGACAAGGCCTTCGAGAAGTGTGATTTCCTGGTCTGCCCCACCTCGCCGACAGTGGCGTTCAAGATTGGCGAGAAGGCGGATGACCCGCTGGCGATGAAGCTCGCGGACATCTGCACGATTCCGGTGAATCTGGCGGGCATAGCGGCGATGAATGTGCCGTGTGGGTTCGTTGACGGCTTGCCGGTCGGGATGCAACTGATGGGCGCGCCGGTCACGGAGGACAAGCTGCTGCAGGTGGCCTACGCGTATGAGCAGTCCACGGACTGGCACAGGCAGAGGCCCGCGCTGTGAGGCGCTGGAGCAGATGGGCAGGATGAGGTGACAATGATGGGCGTGGTGAGAATACTGGTGAGCGGAGCGTGCGGGAGCATGGGGGGGTATGTGTGTCGGGGGGTGGGCGCGGCCGATGGTATGGAACTGGTGGCGGCGGTTGACCCGGCTGGAATCGGACACCACCTCGGGGAAATCCTCCCGGACCTCTCCGAAGAGAGCAAGGGCATCAAGGTAAGCGGGCACCTCGCCTCGACGCTGGAGCACTACGAGCCCGATGTCATGATTGACTTCACCAGGCCGGCGGTAGTGATGAACAACATCGAGGCGGCGCTGAATGCCGGCACGGCCTGTGTGGTAGGGACCACGGGCTTCAGCGAGATTGACAGCAAGACCGTGGCGCGGATGGCGGAGAGTAAAGGAGGGGCCTGTCTGAGCGCGCCCAACTTCAGCATCGGGGCGAATCTGATGATGAAATTCGCCGCCGAGGCGGTGTCATCGTTCGAGTATGCCGAGATTATCGAGCGCCACCATGAGCACAAGAAGGATGCACCGTCGGGAACGGCGGTGAAGACGGCTGAGATGATGGCGGCGGCCCGAGGGAGCAAGCCCCTGTCAGTGGTTCCCACCGCGCGCCACAATGTCGCGGGGAGTCGCGGCGGAGTTCTGGGCAATATCCCGATACACGCGGTGCGGATGCCGGGCTATGTGGCGAACCAGGAGGTCGTGCTCGGCGGCCTTGGGGAGACGCTGACGATTTCGCATGAGACGACGAGCCGGGAGTGTTTCATTCCGGGAGTGCTGCTGGCCGCTCGCGCCATCAGTGGCCTCAGCGGCCTCACCTACGGGCTGGACAGTTTGCTTGGGGATGAGTGATTGATGTCGCACGTAATGATGACGATTCACAGAGGTGAGACTCAATGGCCGCAATCAGGGCCGGACTGGTAGGCGTCGGGCCGGTTGGTGACAGGATCTACTCGTGTGTGCAGGAGCGTGGCTTCGACCTCGCCGAGCCGATAAGGGTCATGGCAACACGCGAGCGCCGGGAGATCCTGGGCGGAGAGGAAGTCCTAATCAGGGAGATTGCCGAGGAGCTCTTCGAGGGCCTCGACGTGGTGTTTTTCGCGGGCCGCGAGGGCGCTAAGGGCGCTTCCGTGCAGTGGGGCAAGGTGGCGAATGATGCGGGCGCGTATGTCATTGACAACGGGGGCGACTTCCGGCTCGACCCGGATATCCCGCTGGTGGTGCCCGAGGTCAACATGGATCTGGTCAGTGAGGGCACGAAGTTCATCTGCAGCCCGAACTGCTCGACGATCCAGATGTGTGTGGCTCTGGCACCGCTGCACCGCGTCGCGCGGATGAAGCGGATCGTGGTCTCGACGTATCAGGCCGCCTCAGGCTGGGGTGCGCGCGGGCAGGAGGAACTCAACTCCCAGATCAAGCAGCTTGCGTGTGGGTGCGTGGAGGACTGGGATCCGTGTGTGTTCTGCCGCCCGCTGGCGCTTGACTGTATCCCGCACGTAGATGCCTTCCTTGATAATCTGTACACCAAGGAAGAGATGAAGATGGTGTATGAGACGCAGAAGATCTTCGGGGATGCGGACATAGCCATCACCGCCACCGCGGTGCGCGTGCCAGTCGAGATCGGCCACGCCGAAGCCATCAATGTCGAGTTCGAGGGCGAGATGAACGCCGAGCAGGCGATGGAGATACTCTCGGATGCGGCGCAGTCGCCGGGGGTGGCGGTCATTGACGGGGCGAGCACCGACCCCAACTACGGCACCGCCCGCGATAAGGTGGACCTGAGCAAGGCTCCGTGGGCGGGACATGGGCATGTGGATGAGCGTATCTACCCGACGCAGGCCGATGTCCTCGCGGAGCAGTACAAAGACGCGACACTCGTGGGGCGCATCCGTGATGATGTGACGCGGCCCAATACAATCAACCTGTGGTGTGTGGCCGACAACCTGCGCAAGGGCGCGGCGACCAATGTCGTGCAGATCGCCGAAGAGATGATGAAGCGGGGGATTATCGGCTGAGCGTCGTGCCGACTCCTGAGGTATCTGCAGGCCCGCCTTGATGGAGGAGGCGGGCCTTTGCCGTTGCATCACATTCCGAGGGTTCGACCATGACGAAGGCTGGCTTGCGCGTTCTCGACGAAGGAATCCGTGGGTCGGCGGCGAATGTTGTAGTCACGAGAGAATTGTGCAGAGTGTGGGAGGCGAGCAAGATGGCGCGCTTTGGAAGTTTTCTGACCGCGATGGTGACGCCGTTCGATGAGAAGCTGGGAGTTGACTACGACCGGGCGGCTGAGTTGGCGAAACACCTCGTGGATAACGGGTCGGACGGCCTGGTTGTGACAGGTACGACCGGTGAGTCACCGACACTGAGCAGCGATGAGAAGCTGAAGCTGTATGAGGTCACCAAGGCTGCGGTAGGTGATGCGCCGATCGTGGCGGGGACCGGGAGCAACAACACCGCGGCGACCATCGAGTTGACGAAGAAGGCCTGCGAACTGCCGATAGATGGCGTCATGTTCGTGGGGCCATACTACAACAAGCCTTCGCAGGAGGGCTTCTATCAGCACTTCAAGGCCTGCGCGGCGGCGACCGATTTGCCGGTGATCGTCTATAACGTCCCGGGCCGAACCGGCAAGAATATCGAGGCTTCGACGGTGCTCCGTCTCGCCAATGAGGTGGGCAACATTGTGGCCGTGAAAGAGGCGAGCGGCGACATCGGCCAGATCGGGGAGATTGCCGCCGGCGCCCCGGACGGCTTTGAGGTGTACTCGGGTGACGACGGCATGACGCTGCCGATCCTGGCGGTGGGGGGTGTCGGGATAATCAGCGTGGCGGGGCATGTGGCCGGTACGTTCATCGCGGAGATGATCGCGGCATTCAATGCCGCAGACACATCGAAGGCGGCGCAACTGCACCAGAGGCTGTTGCCGCTGTTCGACGCGTGTTTCCTGGCTTCGGGGAATCCGCCGTGCGTGAAGCGGGCGCTGGAGATATGTGGCTTCCCGGTCGGTGGGACGAGGCTTCCGGTCGTGCCGGCGTCGGATGCCGATACGAAGGTGATCCGGGCGGCGTGTGAAGAGCTGGGCCTCGCGTAGGCAGACGGTGATTCCGCAGGCGGTAGAGTAGCATGGACAGGGCAGCCAAAGAGGAGATGCTCGAGCAGATAGCGGCGGCGGTGCGGGTGTGCAGGCGCTGCACGCTGCACGAAGGCCGGCGTCAGGCGGTGCCCGGGGAGGGCGACTGCGATGCTGATATCATGTTCATCGGCGAGGCCCCGGGATACTACGAGGACCAGCAGGGAAAGCCGTTTGTAGGGCAGGCCGGCAAGCTGCTCGATAACCTCCTGGCGCAGGCAGGGCTGAGGCGGGCAGATGTCTTCATCGCCAATATCCTGAAATGCCGCCCGCCGAAAAACCGCGATCCAGGTCCGGAGGAAAGAGCCGCTTGCGCGGAGTACCTCGATGCCCAGATAGCGACGATCCAGCCGCGAGCCATCTGCCTGCTGGGGCGCGTGCCGCTGCAGGC